>NZ_JAUBUI010000078.1:0-27840 GCF_036705385.1 Microcoleus sp. B3-A4
ATCCTCGAATGCAGGAACCTCGCTCTGTCTTGAAATCTAAACGGAGGGCGTGATTGAGACTTTTTCAGTGCCATTGGCCTATAGTTGGCACAACATGATTAACTCAAGAATATTCTCGGTTGTTCGCTCCTGCGGTGAAATGATAGGGTAGCTTAGTAGTAGGTTCTCATTTCACTTTCCCAGCGTTTCGGCAACTAAAAGTTCCAGTGGCAAATAAATTCAGTTCCAAACTCATTGGCCCTTCAGTCTCCGAAGGCAGCCATCAAGACCTTTCCCTAGAGTCTACCCTCTGGGATTTGCCCCTGTATGACTTTCAGGTTAAATCGAGCTGCTTGGCTGTGGCAGTTGCCGAAATGTTTGAGCAGTATCCCCTAGTGCCGGGTGTCGTCTTGATGGAAGCAGGAGAGTTTGCTGGCATGATATCCCGCCGGCAACTGCTGGAATACTTGCTCAAACCCCAAGGCCCCGAGCTATTTTTGCACCTACCGCTAAAAGTTCTCTACAGTTACGCTCGCGTCGAAATATTATTAGTCCCAGAGAGTACAACCATTTTGGCAGCAGCTCCACAAGCTCTGCGTCGATCGCCCGAATTGCAGTCAGAACCAATCGTCGTCCAAATAGACTCCCAATCTTATCGGCTCTTAGACCCTAACGCGCTAAACATCGCCTACTGGCAAATTCGCGGCATAGAAACTCAAGTCCGCTACGAAAGAGCCCAAACTCAAATGATTCAAAGCGAAAAAATGGCTAGTTTAGGGCGTTTAGTCAACGGAGTAGCCCACGAAATTTTAGATCCGGTAGGCTTTATCTGGGGGAATTTAACCTACGTAAGCGACTACAGCAAAAACTTGATGGAATTGCTCTCTGTTTACGACGCATACTGTACCGACCCCCCGCCGGAAATAGCACAGCTCAAGGAAGAGATCGACTATGACTTTTTGCAAAACGATTTCCTCCGAACTGTTGCCAGCATCAAATCGGGAGCCGAACGTTTGAGCAAGTTGGCAACCAGTTTGCAAAACTTCTGCCACATCGACGATATTTATCCCAAACCGACCGACTTGCACGCCAACATAGACAGCATACTTTTGCTGCTCAAAAGTCGTTTGACCAGGGAAATTAAAGTAGTGAAAAACTACGGCTACCTGCCGCCAGTGCCCTGCTATGCAGGCCAACTAAACCAAGTATTTATGAATATCTTGACCAATGCTATTAATACATTAATTAATGAAGCAGTCGGTCAAGAATTGGCGAAAGAGTTCAAAGGTGGAGGACTCAGAGACGCCGCTCGCCAGCCTAAAATTGAAATCACAACTCAAGTCTGCTGTCCCGAACCGGCGCCGGATTTAGATAAACTTCATGTTCGGTGGGTTTCGATTTGCATAGCAGATAACGGGCCAGGAATGTCACCTAGCAAGTACAAAAAAATTATAGAATCATTTTCTACTGAAAAACGCGCCCTCAAAGAAACCAGTTTAGCAGTTAGCTATCAAATAGTGACGGGCAAACACGGCGGTGCATTCAGAATGCGATCGGAATTAGGCAGCGGCACTGAATTTGAAATTTTGTTACCCTTAGCTTAAAGAAGGAAGAGGGAAGTTCGGCAACGGATTGTGTAACGGATGTAACGGATGTAACGGATGTAAATGATAGAAGGAAGAAGGAAGTTCGGCAACGGATTGTGTAACGGATGTAACGGATGTAACGGATGTAAAGGATAGAAGGAAGAAGCAAGAAGCAAGAGGGAAGAAGTTACAGTTTATTCCTGATTTATGAAGTACAGGACACGGCAATGCGGTTTCCCTACCCGTTATCTGTACTACAGTCAACAGTCAACAGTCAACAGTCAACAGTCAACAGTCAACACTCAACCATTATCTAATTGACTGCCGCACATTTTACAAAATCTAGCATTAGCATCGTGTACAGACCAACCGCAACCTGTACAAACAGCTTCTCCGTGATTAGCACTTTTCACTAATTGTTTAATCAAATCTCCCAATTGCCAAGGAATCAGAGCAATTCCCGTCAAAATCATCAAAATAGTCAGAAAACGGCCGGATTCCGAAATCGGAGTAACATCGCCAAACCCCACCGTCGTCATCGTGACAACCGAGAAATAAACAGCATCCAAAAAAGTCCCAAAACTTTCGGGATTTGCCGGATGTTCGACTTGATAAATCAAACCAGAATAAACAAAAATTATTGCCAGCAAAGTAAACAAAATCCGAGCAAAAATCACGCCATCTTCGCTGCTGATGCGGAAAATAGAAATTTTCAATTCCAGAAAGCGGATGAGTCGGAGAATTCTAAACCAGCGAAAAATTCGGATAAAACTAACGTTGACAAATCCCAGTAAAAATGGTAATATTGCCAGCAAATCAATAATTGAAAAAAAACTAAAAATAAATTTAACTCGATTTTCGGCACACCACAGCCGCAATAAATACTCAACTGCAAAAACGATTAAAAGAACAGTATCGAGAGTTTGGAAATTAATTCTAACAGATTCCGAAATCGGGTAAGTTTCGGCGATGAAGCTGGCGGAAGATAAAAGAATGAGTCCGGTAATAGTTAAATTGACGGTTCTGCCAATTGGGGTTTCGATGTCTTCGAGATAAAATCCAATTTGCGATCTGGTTAACATAGATGAGATAATTAA
Organism: Microcoleus sp. B3-A4; assembly: GCF_036705385.1. NCBI lineage: Bacteria > Bacillati > Cyanobacteriota > Cyanophyceae > Oscillatoriales > Microcoleaceae > Microcoleus > Microcoleus sp. B3-A4. The sequence goes on from NZ_JAUBUI010000078.1 coordinate 2,663, forward strand.
TACCATTTATGAGGTAAGGGAATTATCGCATATGAGTATCGAATTAACTAAGGGTGAAAGGTTCAATCTTTCTAAAGAAACTCCTGATTTCAGTAAAATTGCGATCGCCCTGGGTTGGCAAGTCAGCCAGACAGCGCAAAACTGCGACATTGACGCATCTGTTTTTATGTTAGCGGCGGACGGTCGGATTCCTGATGAAAAGTATTTTGTATTTTACAACAATCTGACCTCCCCCGACGGTGCGGTGCGGCATTCAGGAGACAGCGCGACTGGGCAAATAGACGGAGATGATGAGACGGTTTATGTGGATTTGAGTAAAATCAATTCGGCGATTCAGGAAATTGTGTTTATTGTGACTCTTCACGAGGGACAGGAAAAGAATCAAAGTTTTAGTCAAGTTACAAATGCTTTTATCCGGCTTTACAACCGAGAAACTCTTAGCGAATTGGTTCGGTACAATTTAAATCAGATTTTTTCCCAAGAAACGGCTTTAGAATTTGGACGTTTGTATAAGAAGAATGGCGAATGGAGGTTTCAGGCGGTAGGACAGGGATATAATGCTGGGTTGCAAAGTTTTGTAGATAAGTATTATGTTGAGAATGCGGTTGAGAAAAGCTCGAATGCTGGTGAGAAGCTTGATGATGCTGAGGTTGTGAGGCGGTTTAGCGATCGGGTCGATCGGTTATTGCGCGAAGAGGCGATCGAGGAGACAGGGATTCCCGTATCTAGCGAAGCGGTAGAACAGCCGCCTGCTACTCCTGTGAATGCGGATACTGTGGAATCTGAGGAAGAGGCAAAAATCGATGATTCTGCACTAGAAAATCAGGAGCCAGCTATTAGTGCTGAGGAATTTTTGCAACGGTATAATCAGAGAGAAAGAGATTTTACTGGAGTTAATCTAGCAGGAGTAAATCTGAGCGGAAAATCCCTTAGTCAAGTCAAGCTGAGTAGCGCTAATCTAAGCGGTGCTGAACTTTCTCAAGCAAATTTATCTGGCGCTAACCTGAGTGAAGCAAATTTATGTCATGCAAACCTTCATAAAGCTAATTTAGAATCATCAAACTTAGGTAAAGCACAATTACTTCATGCAAATTTAAATGAAGTAAATCTGTCTAATGCAGACTTAAGTGAAGCTAATCTCAGTGGGGTAAACCTGAGCGTTGTTAATGTGTCCTGGACGACAAATTTCAGCAGGACAAACCTCAGTAAAGCAAACTTAACAGGGTTGAATTTGAAGCACTCTAAATTGATGAAGGCTGATTTAAGTAATGCAAACCTCCGTAATACTAACCTATTAAAGGCAAACCTTGAAGGAGCAAATCTTGAACAAGCACAACTTCAACAAGCACTTTGCAATGCAGAGACTATCTTTCCCACAGGCTTTGACCCTATTAAAGCAGGTGCTTACTTAATTGATTCTAATGCTTCACTGCAAAGAGCAAACCTAGCTGGTGTTGACTTGAGCAGAGTTAACCTGAGTGAAGCTAACTTGAGCGGTACAAATCTAACTAAGGCAAATTTGTCGAGTTCACTACTCCTGCAAGCTAATTTGAGTAAAACTAACTTAAGCGGAGCAAATCTGAGTAGTGCCAACTTAACGGCGGCAAACCTCATAGGAGCAAACCTGATGCAGGCAAATTTACAGTCTGCTAACCTAACTGCGGCAGACTTGAGTGGAGCAAACCTGAAAAATGCACAAACAAGTGGGGCAAATTTTCGTGGTGCTAATCTGAGCAAAGTTAGTCTGGTTGGTGTAACTCTTCAATGTAATCTAAGCGGAGCAATATTAAGTGAAGGAAATCTCTGTGGAGCTAACCTTAGTCAGGGAAATTTTAGTGGAGCAGACTTAACTTCGGCCGATTTGCGCGGCGCAAATTTGTATATTACAAACCTAGAAAAAGCCAACCTAAAGGGAGCTAATCTAAGTGGGGTGACAAATCTGGAAACGGCAAAACTCGCAGGTGCAATTATGCCAGATGGCACAATTCACGAATAAATTAATATTTGTAGTAACGAATTGAGTCCTTAGAAATGGCAGGAGCAGGGCGTGTTTTCTTGACCCGGAGATCCCCCCTAGCCCCCCTTAAAAAAGGGGGGGACCGGAAGCACTCAAAGTCCCCCTTTTTAAGGGGGATTTAGGGGGATCGAGACTTTGATAGAAGTGACATTTATTATGGGTTTCAGTCTTAAATTGATACCAATAGTGGGGTGTGCATCGCCCTAGAAATAGATTATGATTAGTATTAAAGATCAAATACATAGATTGTCGATGAATGAATCGGACACGGAAATTATAGAATCTACCCTCAGATGGATGACGGAGTTTGTCGAGTTACCGCATCCAGTTTTCAGCGATTTACCGATTTGTCCCTTCGCTAAAAAAGCCCGCTTGGCTAATCAAATTTTATTCAAAATCGAGCGGTTTTCAGCCCTGACTGAGTTCGATCGCGATTCGGCCATAATGAAATCCATTTATGAATTTTACAATTCGGAATTTGAAATAATGGTAGTAATTAATCCCGAAAAAAATGCAATTAGTGCGCCAGAAACTAAAGAATTGATAGACAAACTGAATAATCAGATTTCAGAGTTGGGCTTGCTGGCTTTTCACATCCATCCCAAAGAAGATTTTAATATTGACGGGCTTCATACTAGGAGGATGCCGTATCCGGGCTTCACTGTTCAAGTAAATTCTAAGCTGAAGCCAGCTTCCGATGCTTTAGAGAAAACTGAATATTACAAAAATTGGACGGCCGAACAACTAAAATATTTCGGGATTCCGAGAAATTGACGATCGCCCGCCCTCCCCGCGTATCTCCTCAGCCATTACAATTAATTCAGCAAAAAATCTTTACACATAAGAACTCATGCAGCTCAAGTCAACAACCCGCCATATTCGCATATACACCGCCATCCTCGAAGATAACGAACTCGTCCCCAGCAATGACCTTTTGACCCTCGACATTGACCCAGATAACGAACTTAACTGGAATGACGAGTCAGTCAAACAGGTATATGCCAAATTCGACCAACTCGTAGACGCTTACGAGGGCGAAGATTTGACCGAGTACAACCTCCGCCGTATCGGTTCGGAGTTGGAACACTTGGTACGATCGCTCTTACAAAAAGGCCAAATCAGCTACAATCTCAACGGTCGCGCTCTCAACTACAGCATGGGATTGCCTCAAGTTGATGCGAAAATTCACCTGTAAGGGCGATCGGGCGATCGGCATTTGTGTCAACTTAAGATTGAAACCCCTAATAAATCTCGCTTGTAGCTGACTTTCCATCCCCTCTTAGCTTGCCCCCGACTCCCCTCATTAAGGGGAGTCGGGGGTGCCAGAACTCGTCTGCCTTAAGGGCGATTAAGGGGGCTCTAGACTTCGATAGAAAGCAAAGACTCAGAGGCGGAGAATTGGGAGAATCTGCTTTTATTCTTCTTCCTGCTGCTTTCTGACTCCTGACTCCTGACTCCTGGCTTCTTCCTTCTTTTTACCCTCAGCGGAGTCGAGGGGCCTTCCTCCTTCTTCCTTCTCCCTCGCACCCCCTGCATCAACTCGACAATTAGTAGGATGGCGATCGCGTTCCAAAAACTGTTTAACTGCAACTTGGCGGTTGGTCATAAACTGACCCCAAGCGCCGGGAAACATCCCATCCAAGGTTTCCACCAGCGCCCAAACCTCAAGATTCATCACTTTGTAATAATAACTGTGAGAATGTTGAATGCTAGTGAGTATTTCGTCTATTTCAACTGCAGGCAGTAGCTTCGGATCGGGCAAATTCTTGGGAAAGGCGCTGGGTTCATGTGGGGGCATGGTTAAATACTCAACAGCTTGCAGAGGCCGGTCAGTCGATTTTAGATTTTAGATTGATTCCACAGATGAATCTGGGGGCTTGAACTAATATCTAATTTTTTTTGCTCTCCACGACTACTGTCGCGGGCTGGCATCGGTCAGTAGATGTGAGATGTGAGATTGTAGATTTTATACTTGAGATGGATTCCACAGATGAATCTGGGGGCTTTTATCCGTCTTTGGGTCAGGTTAAATTTAACTTTACTTGCTAAACTCGGGAACGAGGTAACGAACACCCTTGGCGAGAAAACCGAGAATTGATATTTATTTATACCTGTCGGCTCAGGTGATTTCTACGTAGCTGCATCATACCATTATAGTTAGTCTAAAATTTCAATTCCCTTGAGTGCTGCGATTTCTTCGGAAATGGCCACTATCAGGAATATGCTGAAAACAGCGTGATTTCAAGCCGAGGACTTGGGCCTCGCGCGATCGTCTAACTCTGAAAGCTCCTAGCAAAATTCATCGGCGGGTTAACAAAATGGTAGACTATTTGTGTCAGTACAAGACATTAAAACCTACCCCTGGACTGGGGGAAAGTCACGCCTAAAACATTGTCAGGAGATATCACTACGCACACAACAGTGGAAACGTGGTGAGCCCGGGAACCTGAAAAGTCAGGATATTAGGACTGCGAAGTCTTAAGAATCTCCGTATGTTGAGAAAGCGGGGGTGTCAAATAATCGCCACGTATCAACCCGTCGAGGTTCAATCGCTAAAATAGTTCAGATCAGCACGCTTGCCCAAAGGCGTCAGGAACCCTTATGCAAAACTCTGTGGCAAAACACTACTTATGGGCTTTAGGTGAAGGGATCAAAGGGTGTAAGCCAGGCGATCTGATCGCTGGTCGCTACTTGGTCAAGCGCGATCGACTTCTTGTCGATACTCAACCCGAACACTTGCCGGAACTGCCCGATGAGATTCCGAGTGTTGTCACTCCTTATCTGAGACTGTTTGCCTATCAGTTGCACGTACCTCAAGTATACGGCCTGGTATCGTCCAAGATGAGCAAGCTCTCGGGAGATATCTGGCTGCTGGAAAACGGGCCTATTTTGAAGGTGACGGAATCTTTAATGCCGGAATTGGCGGAATCCTGGAAAGGAGCCGCAGCGATGCGCCAGCTCAATTGGCTGTGGCAAATGGCTCAGTTGTGGCAGCCGTGTATCGCTCAGGGCGTGGCTTCGACGCTGCTGACTCCGGAACTGCTGCGGGTGGAAGGGCAATTGGTGCGGTTTCTGGAATTGCAGCCCGATCGCAAACCGCCTCATTTGTCGCAGTTGGGTAAATTGTGGCAGCAGTGGCTCGAAGATGCTCACCCGGCTATTGCCAATTTTTTGAGGCAACTTTGCCAGCAAATGGTTGCCGGTCAAGTGCGCCACGGCGAACAACTGATGAGCCAGTTGGATAAAGCTCTGGCAAAGTGCGGCCGATTTTACGATCGTCACGTTGAAATTGCCACGGGCACCGATGTAGGCAGATCCCGGGCTCACAACGAAGATGCTTGCTATCCGCCCAGCGGTACGCTGTTGGCAGGAAACCCGGGTGCGGAAGCTTGCGCGATCGTCTGCGACGGTATCGGCGGACAAGACGGCGGCGAAGTCGCTTCGGAAGAAGCCATTGGTGTGCTGCGCGACAAGTTGCAGCAAATGCCCCTACATCAAGCTAATTGGGACCCGTTGAGCCTGACTTCCAAGCTGGAACGGGCGGCTTGTGCTGCTAACGACAAGATAGCCAGTCGCAACGACAGCGAACACCGCCAAGGCCGCCAGCGGATGGGAACTACGCTAGTTATGGGTTTAGCCCACATTCACGAACTCTACGTCGCCCACGTCGGAGACAGTCGGGCTTACTGGATTACCCGCACCGGCTGCTATCAAGTTACTCTCGATGATAATGTGGCTTGCCGCGAGGTGCGTTTGGGCTACTCTCTCTACCGGGATGCTTTGGAACAAGTGGCCGCCGGAGCTCTGATTCAAGCTTTGGGGATTACTTCGTCCAACACTTTGCACCCGACTGTGCAGCGTTTTCCGGTGGATGAAGACTGCGTTTTGCTGCTGTGTTCCGACGGTTTGAGTGATAAAGACCGGGTTGAGGAATGTTGGGAAGCGGAGATTTTGCCAATTCTCGACGGTAGCATTAATTTGGGTAAGGCGCGCGATCGGCTGATTGAGATTGCTAATACTAGAAACGGTCACGATAACGTCACTGTTGCTTTAATTCACTGTCAAGCACATTTGAGGGAAGACGGCAATACTTTGACAGAACTGTCTGTCGCACCTTTAGATACGCCGATCGAACTAATTTCTGACAGCGAGGATATGCCAACGGATTTGACCGAGCTCACAAGCTTTGGCGGTGGGAATTCTGAAGGAAAAACGCAGTTGTTACCGCCGGAAAAAAGCAAAAGCCCATTTTCGCTGCTGCTGAAAATTTTATTTTTATTAGGCTTGGGAGGTGTATTTGCTTATTTTTTCATCCCTCCGGTGGGTCGGGCGATCGATACTGCCGGGGAGTCAATTTTTGGGAAACGCGGTTTTATTAAAGCTGGAAGCACGCCAGAAAAAACTGTTGAATCTGTACCTTCTCCGGTCAAATCTTTAGAAATCGGCTCGTTTATAGAGATTAAAAGTTCTGGGGCTGGGCAAGTGGAAAAAGAGGGCGCTCGCTTGGATTTGCGAGTCGCAATCGGTGAGTTGACTGTCAAAGGAACAGTCCCAGCCGGTAGCGTTTTACAGGTGACAAACAAACAGCTTACGCCTCAAGGCAATTGGCTGGAATTGAAAGTTTGTTCGATTCCTGAAATAGTGCGATCGAACTCTCCCAAGCCCGAGCCAAATAAAGATTTTTCTACAGTTTCAAAACCCGCACTGACTCCATCTGCAGCTGTGGCAAGTCCGTCGCCTTCCCCGGCAGTTAAGCCAACAGTTGAAGTAGAAAGCGCCAAGCTGCAACCGGGGGAAATCGGATGGATTCAAGAACAAGCTGGCGTTTCTAAAGTAGTCTCTAACCTAGCCTTAAACCCCACTCAAAAGGGAAAATGCGTTGATGCTGACTCAAATCCCAATGCTAATTAAACTGTTAATGCTAGATCCGGTAGAGGTAATTTAAGTAAGTTTAAGAAAAAGGAAGATACCTCTTGCTAAAGATAGAGGAATTTAAGGCAGACAGAGACTTAAATGGAAATCGAAGTCCAGCGAGCCGAAGATTTATCAAATTCTTGATGCCAGAGCGAACTATGACGAAAATCACAGACTATTTCCAGGGAGTTTATGCGGTAAATCTCCCTGAGAGGAAAGATCGACGCCAGCTCATAGTCAAGGAATTAGAAGAAGCAGGAATGCCCCTCATGCCCCATAAGGTTGAAATATTTCCTGCAATCCGCCCCGACGAAGCTGGAGGTTTCCCCAGCATTGGGGCGAGGGGATGCTTTTCCAGTCATGTAGCTATCCTCAAGCAGGCAAAACAGCAGGGGTTGAGCAATATCCTGATTGTAGAAGACGACCTAGAAATTTCACCAAAGTTAAGAACACACCAAGCTGTTATCGTCGAACAACTGTGTCAGCAAGATTGGGATTTCGTCTACTTCGGACACGTCGAAGAGGTGGAACAAAAGTCTCCTGTCGCCCTCGTGCCCTTTTCTAAGGGCGTGATAACCGCTCATTTTTACGCTGTAAATGGCAGGATTTTCGATCGCCTCCTGCGATTTCTGGAAGAACTGCAACAGCGACCTCCGGGACATCCCGACGGCGGTCCGATGCACCTCGACGGAGCTTATTCTACTTTCCGAGCTCAAAATCCAGATGTTGTCACCTTGATTGCTTCTCCAAACCTGGGGTGGCAAAGGAGTTCCCGTAGTGACATCAGTCCTAATTGGTTTGATCGTGTACCTGTGTTTAGGCAATTGGCGGGAGCAGCAAGAACCAGCCAAACAAGGCTGAAGCGTGGCATTTCTCGTGAATTGAGTTCGAGTTTAAAATAGCTTACTCAGCTCGAATCTGTTAGCACAATTGCCCGGAAAATAATTAATACCAAATCCGGGTTTATTACGCCCTTTATGAAGGAGGCGGTTGAAACCTTTTGACCTCAAACTATACAAATAAAGTCTGCCGGAGTTGACGCGACACGACGTAGGCTCGGACAGACAAGCGAGATCAAGGGGATATTTAAGCCGGATTTGGTATCAACCTATTTGATATGATGCCTGATTGCTAACCTAATTTCTTAGATACCTCTGCCAGTTTAGTCACCATTTGGGATACGGCTTTGTCAACGGCCTCGCTCAAAAGTGAGTCTTCATTGCTATTGCTGGAATTGCCGCCAATACCCCTAACGGAAACATTAGAAGCGCTTTGATCCGCTTCTCCTACTGCTTTGGCAGTGGCAAGAATATCTCCCGAAGCTGTACCGATTAACCGCACATCTATTTGAACGGTAGCTTTGGTTTTTTGTGAACCGGCGCCGATTCCCATGAAACTGCCGCCGCCGGATTGTTTGTCGATATTAAACTTGGTAATGGTGCCGATGAGTACGGCGTCAACTCCTAATTGTTTGCCAATTTCGGCTGCTGTGCCGGCATCCATCGCGCCGCTGCGATTTTGCTGTTTGAGCACTTGTTCGAGTTTGCTACGATCGACTACTGTATAAGTGCCGTTGTTGACGAGTTCGTTGATTAGCAGTTCGCTGATGCCTTTGGCGGCGCCGACTCCCCTGTAGGAAGTGTAATAGCTGTTGGTGGTGCCGTAGTCGAAGTCTATGACGACGAGGCGTTTTTTGGCAGTCGCTTGGGCGAGTTGGGTTGCGGGTTGGGTGGTGGCTGGTGTGGCGATAGCATTGACTGAAACGCCTGCTAGCATTAGGGTAGCGAGGGAAATGCTGGTTTTCCTGCCAAAAAATCTAATATCTATGTACTCTAAGGTGGGCAACAACCGCACAGCCATCCAAAATTCTTGTTACACCCCAGCTTCCATAAAACCCATCAACCAATTAGCCATCGTCGCCCTGCGAGTCTGTCGGGGCCCAAATTCCCCAATTTTATAGCCTTTAAAGCCCAATTTTTCCTTCAGCAACTGCTTGTTTTCTGGAGGAGTCGATCGAGTCAATTTGACTGTCGCCGGCCTAGAATCGATAAAATCCGGCGGTTCCGGGTACTCTTGGCGCCATTCGGGTGCAACATCAGCACTGTTCCACTTACCAGTCTCCGCATCGCAGCGGTAGCCTAGATACTGCCAAACTAATCGGTTGACGGCAGCATCGTCGATTTCTTCGTTGAGGATAGCCCAAATAGTTTCGTTATTCAGCGGTGGTAATTCAGACATGAGCGCGATCGAATCGGAAACAAAAAAAGTTTAACTCACATTAGGTAATATTCTCAGGAACGGGTACGCGAACCCGTTCCACAAAAAATCATAGGAATTTGTTTGTGGGGTGGACACGCGAGCCCGCCCAAAATGCCACCTCACAAAAAATCAATTATTCAAAATTCCGTCTTTCTCGGCCATCGACAGCATTAAGTCAATCACGCGGCTAGAATAACCCCACTCGTTGTCGTACCAGGAAACAACTTTGAAAAACTTAGAATTCAGTTCAATTCCCGCACCTGCATCGAAAATGCTCGATCGCGCGTCGCCCTGAAAATCTGTCGAAACCACCGCATCCTCAGTATATCCGAGAATGCCTTTGAGTTCGCCCTCCGAAGCTTTTTTCATGGCCTCGCAAATTTCTTTATAGCTAGTTTCCTTCGCCGTTTTGAAAGTAAGGTCAACTACAGACACGTCGGGAGTTGGCACGCGCAAAGCCATTCCAGTCAATTTTCCTTTCAATTCTGGCAACACCAAAGTGACAGCTTTTGCTGCACCGGTCGAAGATGGAATAATATTTTGAGCCGCCCCGCGTCCTCCCCGCCAATCTTTTTGGCTGGGGCCGTCTACAGTTGGTTGAGTAGCTGTCATTGCGTGAACTGTAGTCATTAAACCTTCTTCCAATCCGAAGTTATCGTTGATAACTTTGGCAATTGGTGCTAAACAATTCGTCGTACAGCTAGCATTGGAAACAACAGTATCTTTTGCCTGGTCAAATTTGTTGTGGTTGACGCCTACTAGATATGTTGGTACTTTTTCAGGATCTTTTGTCGGTGCTGAAAGTATTACTCGTTTTGCGCCCGCCGTCAAGTGTTTTGATGCGCCTTCAAAATCTGTAAACAATCCGGTAGATTCTACAACATAATCTGCGCCGGATTTACCCCAAGGCAATTCGGCAGGATTTCTAATCGCTGTACAGGGGATAAAATTTCCGTCAACGACAATCCCGTCTGGTTTGCTTTCAACTTCGCCGTCGTAAATGCCGTGGGTGGAGTCGTATTTGAAAAGATAAGCCAGGTTGTCTGGCGAAACTAAGTCATTAATGCCGACAAATTCGATGTTGGGGTTTTTGATGCCGGCACGCATAACTAGCCGTCCGATGCGACCAAATCCGTTGATGCCAACTTTTAATGCAGCCATGTTTAAACTCCTATTGAAAATATCGTTAGTCGATCGGGCGTTAGCGAAGCCCTCGAAGAGGATCGCCTGTTGTGGCTTAGAATTTACCACGCTAACTGATTTTTGCAACGGATTCTTTTCTATATCTTAATAATTCTGAATTCTACCCCGGTGACGAAGGGCAATTAATCCTGAAATGACCGCTGGCTAATGGCTGAGGGCTGAAAGCTGATGATTGTAAAAGTGCTATAATAGACAGAAATTATTTTCCAAATAGGCTTTTTTAAATCAGGCTAAAGTAATAATAAAAAACTTCTGCAAAATCCAAAACGGATTGGTATTCTCACCTGTGGCGACTTTCTGGGCCCGAACCTTACGGTTAAACTCGCAGATACGCGCAAGGACACAGCAAGGCCGTGTCCCTACAGATATGGCGTACCATCTATATGTAGCTCTACTTTTCCGAATTGGTATAATCACCAATCACTAATGACTAATAACTACCCGACGCACCTAGTAATTAGCAATTCCACCGCATCTGAAATAAAACACGACCCACCAAATTTATTGAGTACGGGTCTAATGTTTTCTGCAACTGCTGAAACTTGAGCTGGTGAACAAAAAGCAAGCACATAAATGTTATCCAGCGCCGTCATTGATGAATTGCGGGAAACGTGATCTCTGGTACTTTTTCCCGCGACATCACGAATCACCGAATAACCGGGTACGCCAGCTTTGTCTAAACCGTCTAAAATCTTGCCGAGTTCTACTGAGTGGGCTATGATTTCTACTCTTTTTACTGACTCCATCATCTCACCTCCAAAACATATTTATTCCGTATAGATACAGGGGAATGCCTACAATGATATTAAATGGAAATGTCACTGCTAAGGCAGTTGAAATGTAAAGACTTGGATTCGCTTCGGGAACAGTTAGGCGCATGGCTGCTGGTACTGCTATATAAGAAGCACTCGCGCACAATACGGCAAACAGCAAAGTGTCTCCCTGGGGCATTCCGATTAATTTGGCTATTACCAAAGCAATTACTGCGTTGACTATGGGAATTAGGATTGCAAAGCCGATCAGAAAAACTCCGGCTTCTTGCAAATCTTTAATTCTGCTAGCGGCAACCAGCCCCATGTCTAGCAAGAAAAAAGTCAAAACCCCGTAAAACAAGTCTTGAGTAAACGGGCTCATAACTTCCCAACCATGTTCTCCTGTCATTATGCCCATAATTAGGCTGCCAATCAGTAGAAAAACTGAACTGTTTAGGAATGCTTCTTGCAACACTTCTGGCCAAACTATTTCGCGTTTTCCTTCTTCCCCACCGAATACACTCACGAGGATTAGCCCGACTATAATTGCTGGGGATTCCATTAATGCTAGCGCGGCTACCATGTAACCGTCAAAGTCGATCCCCTGTGCTGTGAGGAAGGAGGTTGCGGTGATAAATGTGACGGCGCTGATGGAACCGTAGGTGGCTGCGATCGCCGCTGCATTGTAGGCGTCGAGTTTGATCCTCAGTATGAAAAAAGTATAAATGGGTACTAGCATTGACATCAGCATCGCTGCCGCAATTGTCAGGGCAACTTGCTGGTCAATTCCGCTTTTGGACAGTTCGACGCCGCCTTTAAATCCGATCGCAAACAGCAGGTACAGCGAAAACAGTTTGGGGATGGGCGCTGGAATTTCTAAATCAGATTTGAGAAAAATTGCCAGCATTCCCATGAAAAAAGCTAATATGGGCGGATTTAAGATATTTGACGCGACTAAACTCAAATCCACGATCGTTCACTCCCATTTCTTGCGTTTTTAATATTACTTCCCCAGTAATTGTGGCACGAGAATGGATCAATAGACCGATCGAACTTTTAACGCGAAAAGCCGATCGGGCTAAATACCTCCAAATACGGCAAAGGCGCACAGTACGCACCGTACAACGAGTAAGGTGTGGACTGTGCACCCGCAGGCTAAGTTATTGTTGTTTAACTAAGCAACTGCCAGATAAGACTCTAGGGCTTCGGAACCACCGATCAACTTGCCGTCGATAAATACTTGCGGCACAGTTGTAGCCCCAGTCATAGCCCGGAGCGATCGAGTTGTGATCTCCCGGCCCAAGACAATTTCTTCATAATCCAAGCCCTTTTGACTCAGCATTGCCTTAGCCTTAGCGCAGAAGGGACAGCCCATTTTTGTAAACAGCGACACTAGCTTCGGCTTGGGTGCTGCGGAGTTGATGTAGTTGAGCATCGTCTCGGCATCGGACACTTTGAAAGGATCGCCCGGTTCATCAGGCTCAATAAACATTTTTTCAACCACGCCATCTTTTACCAGCATCGAATAACGCCAAGACCGCTTGCCAAAGCCTAAATCTGTTTTGTCTACCAGCATTCCCATGCCTTCGGTAAATTCGCCGTTACCGTCGGGAATTAACGTCACATTGTCTGATTCTTGGTTTTTTGCCCATTCGTTCATCACAAAAGTGTCGTTGACGGAAATACAAACGATATCATCTACGCCGTTTTCTTTGAAAACTTTGGCCAATTCGTTGTAACCCGGGAGGTGCGTTGACGAACAAGTGGGAGTAAAAGCTCCCGGCAGCGAGAACACTGCTACGGTTTTGCCTGCAAATATATCATCGGTGGTGACATTGACCCACTCGTTGTCTTTGCGAGTGCGAAAGGTGACTTTGGGTACTCTTTGACCTTCGTGGTTCGTCAGCATGATTTTAAATTCTTGGGTACTTGGGTTAAATTCCTTTGGTTCCTTTAGCGTACTCATAACGAGTATGACTTGTCAAGGGTTGGCGAGTTTTTTTCTTGGACTTGGGCGCGCACGCGAGCTCAGTTCATTGTCTTTGCGACAGCTAGCAGATTTAAAACTTGCTGTTTAAGTAGGTCGGCAATTCTGTCTCCATTCCTTTGCTGCTGCTAACGGGTGAGGATTTTTTACACATTCTGTCAACACATCGATATCAATTCCTGGCAGCAATTCGCTTTGTGTGATTAATTCATAACCGCAGTTTGACACGAATTCAACCGGAATTTCTTCTCGCCAATGGTAGATAGAAAATCGGTCATTTCGCCAGAACCAAACCTCTCGCACATTCAACCTTCTATACAGTTCTAGTTTATTGATGCTGCCACTGGTAACAATCACTTCAATTACCAAATCGGGAAATTCTTTATCTGTGCCAATACAGTAAGCTTCATCCGGTTCCGTACCGCCACTTTTTTCCTCTTGTCGCAGAGTTGTAGACCCAAAAGGAAAATATTCGATTTCAGCTTCTACAAAGTAAATTTCTAGCAGATTTCCAATGCCAGTTTTGCGACTTTCATGGCGGCCAGAAGGCGACATAATTTCCAAAACTCCATCTAAATAAGTAACTCGATATCCTGCCGCATCTCCAATCCGATCCAGCAGTGTCTCGTATTGTTCCCAGTTGGCGCTATCGGTAATGTAGCGATCTTCAGGATCTTGGCGTTGGAGTGCTTGTTCCTTAAGTAGCGTATCTAGCTCGCTCGTCAGCATCGGTATTACCTCCTTACAAGTTGTTCTAATCTTAGCTCAACTTTATTCCCAATCAAACTGCCTCCCCAAATATTCCTCTAATTCCTGATTGTAAGGTCGGAAATAATCGCTCAACCTGTCGCGAACCGATTCATTTACCCGCTGATAAGAACCAGGATTAGCATTTTGGTACTCAGACAATTGATATTCCGGCAAATCTAAAAATTCTAAAACCTGCTGGACTATAGCCGCCGCATCTGCATAAAAATCTTCGCTTTTCAAAATTAACAACTGTTCTTGGCGAAAGAAAGTCCGCCAGTTTTTAATAAATTCTATGTACCTACCGCGAGCTAAATAATTTCCTGGTTCCTCGCCGATGATGTATTCGGGATTTTGATTCAACCGTTCAATTTCATCGCTAATTACTCGATCGAGCGATCGCACTTCCCAATTCAAGCCAGTCAAGCGGTAAAATTGAGAAATAGCCCGATCGACCGGATTTCGCAAAAGTACAATCAGTTTAGCCTCTGGAAACACGCTGTAGAGCCGTTCCGGTGCTTCCCGAGAGTCAAAATAGCTCGGACTTGCTTCGCCCGTCAAAAATTGCTCTCCCGGAGGCATTGGCGGAAAATGAGCCAAATACCAATCAATCCCTCTGTCAAAGTACCACGAGAAAAAATCCATCTCCTTTTTAATCGGAGTCAAAATTTGCGGGTGTTGGGCTAAATAAGTATAAAGAGAAGTTGTGCCGCACCGCTGAGAACCAATAATTATAAAGTTAGGAAATTGGACTGGTTTTAAGTTCCAATTTTGTAGAACAGGCATCTTGCCTGTATCTGCTTGTAGAACAGGCATCTTGCCTATTCTATTACTTATAATAGATGCAAAACTTTGTTTAAAACTGACAGTTCGATAAAAATCAATCGCCTCGGAAATTTTACCTTGCCTCGTCAAAGCTTCTCCCAAATTCAGATAAGGCCAAAAAGCCTCCGGTTTAGCTGCAACAACTTGGCGGCACAAGTTCTCAACTTCATCTAGCTTATTTTGCCTAACCCAAACTTCCCACAAATTGTAATAAAACCACCAAGGAAGATCTGGATTTATTTCTATTGCTTGGAAAAATGCTGCCGCCGCTTCCTCCCAATATTTTTGGTGGCTCAGAACAGCACCTAAATTGTAATAAGACCAGCAATCATCTGGTTTTTGGGCGACAGTTGCGCGAGATGAGGCTAATGCCCGATCCTCTTCGAGGGCTTCGCTAACGCACTTTTCTTGCTGCTGCAACAACTCCTCTAATTTTCCTGAGATTTCTGCACAGTTCGGCATATTTGTCAATAGCAAATTGTAAAAAATAATTGCGCTTTTTGGGCGATCGTACTTTGCTAAATTCTTTCCTAGCTGCCAATAAAATTCCCAATTTTCCGGTGTAATTTGCAATTGAGATTGTTCTAACACTGACTTCAAATCAGACTCTGTTTGTCTGAGAGCATATCCCAACTTCTCGTAAATTCCCGGCAAATCTCCGTCAATTTCAACAGCTTCTAAATACGTGGCGATAGCTTCATCCCACTGTTTTAGTTGAGTTAAAGCATCGCCTAAATTGCAAAAAGACCAAGCAAAACCAGAGTTTAGTGCAATCTCGCAGCGGTAAGCAGCAGCAGCTTCTTCCCATTGCCTAAGTTTCAGCAAAGCATCGCCCAAATTGTGATAAGACCAGGAAAAATCTGGATTTAACTCCACAGCTTTTTTGTAAGCAGCGACAGCTTCCTCCCATTTCTCAAGTTTCAGCAAAACATCGCCCAAACTGTGATAAGACCAAGAAAAATTAGGATTTAATTCAATAGCTTTTTTGTAAGCAGCAACAGCCTCATCAAACCGACCGCTTTCTTGCAGGGAATTACCCAAATCGTGGTAGTCATTATCCATGCACAACTCCTGCAATAGCCAGTAATTTTTCCAGCGAGTTCAAATTCAACCGCATATTCTTATGTAAGGGTTTTGTCGGAGTTCCCTCATCAACCAAATCACCAATTAAATAGTAATGTTCCAAACCGCACAAATTGCTAATCATCCAATAACAATGCGGAACGTAAAGGGGAGAAAAAATCTCAATTACCTTAGTTCCCGGACTGCAAAAAACTAAATTTGTCAACCCCCCTCCGTGGGGTGCGACAACTACTTTAGCAGCAGCCAAACACGCTGCTTGTTCCGGTACCGACATCGTTTCCAACTTGACACTGCGAAACCCAAATTTTTCTAAATATTGAATTACCTCTTCATCGTTGACAATCCGCCGATAGGATGCTTGTTGGCGGCTGATATAAATTCGCTCTGAATAGTCTGTCTTTAGTGGCTGTTGTTCACTTAAAAATGTCTGTTTGAGAAATTCACACTTCCATTTTGAAACCGCCCCCGCTCCGTCATAAGATATTGATGGAACTATTAATTTATCGGCGGTAATGTGTAAATTGCAGCGACTTTCTAAAAGTTTATCTTGAGAAATTCCTAAAGTATCTAAAGTTTCTGCTTGATAGGAAGAATCCGAGGCATTGACAACAAACTTATCTATAGTTTCTATCAATCCGCTCCGCTGTAAAAGATCAAATCGCGTAATCACATCAAACATCCAATGAAAATAAGCGGCTCCACCCCAGCGAGCAGATAAAAAAGCTACATTTCCATCGACGTGTTCAGCGGGAGGCAATTTGTCGGAAGTGATTACCAATTCAGCACAACCCATTGAAATATCAGCAACAAGTTTATTGTCTGAAGTAATCACGGCGGTAGTCACAACATCTGCCCAAGCTCGTCCGTTTGGCAAGACGGCAACAAAAGCTTTTCTGGAATGACTTTGATGTTCCCAAAATCTGCGGCTGCTGTCGATTGTTTTGGAATTAAATAAATTGATTTGACTCGCAGGATGGATGTCAATGCAGGTGAGGTTAGGATTTGATTCTGCTGCAACGGTCAAATCTTCTGTAAACCCACAGTATTTTTCGAGAATACTTAAGGGTAAATTTTGATTACTGCATTTTGCCCGATCGCTCTCATCGCCTTCTCCTTGTTGTTCGAGAGCATAACCTATATTATCGTAAGCTTCAAACAAATCGGGTTTAATTTGCAGGGCTTTAACTAAATTAGTGATTGCAGGTTCCCACTGCTGTTTGGCAATTAAACTCAAACCCAATCCTTCGTAACACCAACAGGATTTTGGGTCGAGATTGCTGCCTTTTTCATAAATGGCGATCGCCCTTTCCAATTCCCCTTGATGCCGCAGTGCATCACCCAACTTTTTGTAGAGCCAACTATGCTCAGGTTCTAGCTCAATAGCACCACCAAAAGCCCCTGCTGCTTCGGGCCACTTTTCTTGTAATTCCAGAACTTCCCCCAAACTATTGTACAACCAACAATCATCGGGATTTAATTCAATGGCTTTGCGGTAAGCCGCCGTCGCGTCCTCCCAATTTTCCAGTGCAACCAAAGCCTTACCTAATCTCTCGTAAGACCAACAAAAATCGGGATTTAGTTCAACTAACTTACCGTAAGCAACAGCAGCTTCCTCCCACTCAGAAAGCTCCATCAGCACATCGCCTAAATTGTTGTAAGTCCAACAAAAATCGGGATTTAACTCAATAGCTTTGCGGTAAGCAGCAGCGGCTGCGTCGTGTTCCTCAATCGCCTGCAAAGTTTCCCCCAAAAAGTGGTAAGCCCAACTAAAATTAGGGTTGAGTGCGATCGCCCGTTGGTAAGCGGCCCGAGCTTCGTCAAACAGTTCTTTCTCTTGCAGAGTTTTACCCAACTTGTGGTAAGTTAAGTAGTTGCCCGACTTAATTTTAATCGCTGTTTGATAGCGAGCGCTCGCCTCATCCAAATAACCCGCATTTGCTGCAGCATCCCCCAACTTTTCCCAACCCAGAGCCAACAGAGTTTGCTCTTCGCCCAAATTTTGATTGCCGATTTTTTTGACAAGCAGTTGATAGCCTTTGTGTACTACTTCTAACTGACTTCCAAATATTTCCAAAAAAACATCTATCCCAATTTTAGTATCTTGCTCCGGGCTGTCGGGAAACGTAAACTCGTAATCGTCGAAAATCATCAATCCCCCAACTTTCACCAACCTCCAAGATAAAATCGCATCTTGCAGAGCACTGGTGGGTTTGTGACAGCCGTCAATGTAAGCAACATCGTAATATTCCGAAGCCAAATTAATTAACAAATCTTGAGAGTAACCTTCTAATTCAATTACCCGATCTGCTGCTCCCGTTTTAACAATATTGCCCTTAAAATGTTGTTGAAAATACAAATCAATACAAGTAATTTTTGCCGTCGGATGAGTTAAAATATTATCCAGCAGCCAGCAAGCCGACATTCCCTGAAAACTGCCAATTTCCACAACTTGAAAATCCGCTATTCCGGTAAATTCCTGCAAATGCCGTTGCCAAATAGGAATATTGTGGGTAAACCAATCTTGGGTAAATTGATAATCTTTCGCCGCACACTCAGCCCAACCCCTCAATTCGGCAGCTTTTTGGTGGCAAATAATTGCTTCTTCTAATTCCCCTAATTGCGGTAAAATATTTCCTAAATCGTTGTAAGGCTTAGAATTGCTCGGATCGATTTCTATTTGGTGGCGGTAAGCGGCAATTTGTGCGTATAACTCCTGTTGTTTCGCCCGCACATTATCCAGTTGAGCGACAACTTCCGCAGCGTTGGGTTCAATTTGCAGCGCCATGCTATAAAATACGATCGCACCTTCCAACTGCTTCTGTTTTGCTAAACTATTTCCTAAATTTATATAAAACTCCGCTCCATCTAACTCAATTCCCAGCAATTTGTGGTAAATTTTCCCGCTTGCAAGTACCTCAATAGCTTGACAATAAGTTTCGATTGTGCTGTCTAAACCCGATTCGCTGCGCTTCCGCAAAACATATCCCAACCGCTGATTAATTCCCGTCAAATTCGGCTCAATCTGAACCGCGTGCAGGAAAGCAGCCACAGCTTCATCCCAGGAGTTTTCGCAGGTGAAGGCAATTCCCAAATTGACATAAAACCAAGGAATATTTGGATTTATTTCAATAGCTTTGCGGTAGCAACTAATAGCTTCCTGCCACAGTTGTTTTTGAGCCAAAGCGTCCCCTAAGCAATTGTATGCCCAGTAGGAATTATCATTAATTTCCAGAGTCTGACGGTAACATTTAATGGCTGCATCAAAATCGCGCTTTTGCGCGAAAACATTACCTAAACCCACGTAAGCACGAGCGTAGTTGGGATTGAGTTCGAGGCTCTTGTTGTAACAGGCGATCGCCCGATCGAATTCTCCTCGCTCCGCCCAAGTTTTACCCAAACTGTGGTAAGATTCAAACGAATTTGGATTGATGGCAATGGCTTGTCGGTAATTGGCGATCGCCTCATCCCACCGCTTCTGACCAACCAGCATTTCTCCCAAATTGTGATAAGCTGTTGCCAGCTTCGGGTTTAACCCAATTGCCCGGGAATAACACTCAATAGCGCGATCGAACTTTCCCAATTCAACCAAACTATTTCCCAGAGTGACTTGTTCCTCCGCAGTTGCCCAATTCGGCTCGATATTAAAAGCTTGATACCAACAGTCTGCCGCCTCTTCTTGCTTCTCTAACTGCGTCCAAATTTTCGCCAACTGCCGATAAACAGCAGCAAAATTCGGCGCTAGCGAAATTGCTTTTTCACAATTGGCGATCGCCTTTTCCCACTGTTTCCCCTGAGAATACAAAATGCCGAGATTAGCATAAACTTCCGGCAAATTTGGATTGCGATCGATCGCCCTTTCATACCACTGCTTAGCTTGCTCGATTTCACCTCGAACCTGCATCACCTTTCCCAGCGTCTGGCAAGCTGCCGCCAAATTCGGTTCAATTTTCAAGGCTGACTCGCAAGCAGCAACAGCCTCATTCAACTTTCCTTCTGCGAAATAAACTTCTGCTTGCCGACTCAAATCAACCGCTGCCTTTTCCATCTTCTCAATCGAGGGCATAATTAAACTTGCTCCAGACACCAACTAAGCCAAACCCACCACCTCAACCATCCTTTTCAGGGAACTCACGTTCACTAAAATATCCTCAGTCAGCGAATTCTGATACATCAACTGTCTAATAGGATAGCATTCAAAAGCCTCGCCAGTTAAAAAGTAATGTTCCAACTGCAAATACTGACTGATTCCCCAGTAATAATGGCTGATATAGTGAGGCGACACCAACTCAATTACTTTAGTTCCCTGGCTACAAAAAATTGTATTTGTCAAGCCGCTGCCGTGGGCAGCCACTATCACCTCAGCGTGGTAAAAATGAGCAATTTGCTCTGCCAAAGACAGGGACTCAGGTAAAATAGAAACAAAGCCAAAGTTCTCCAAAACCTCAACCACATCTTCCTCGTTCAAAACTCGTCGGTATCTTGCTTTGCTGCGGCTGATATAAATGCGTTTTGGATAGCTCGAACTAGGTAAAATTCCCTTGAGAAACTCCCGCCTCAAAAAATCCATCGCCCACCCAGAAGGCCAGCCCAAATATCCCGCAAAAGAAGGTACAATCAACTCGGTTGCTTGTATGTGAGGCAAGCGATCGCTCTCCAAGACTTTTTCTTCGGGAATGCCCAAAATTCTCATACTTTCCCGCTGAAATTGGTGCTGACAACTATTCACCAAAAACCAATCAATTTCCGCCAAATCCATACCGCTGTGCCGCAGCAATTCTATCCTCGGCAAAACATCAACCATCCAGTGAAAATAGACATTTCCCGACAAACCCGAAAGCACGGCCACCCTGCCGTCAATTTGCTTGAGAGACGGGAAGGATTCTAACTTAAACACGCTGTGTTTTCTAACATCATGCTTTTCGCATCCAGGTAAAAACCCCGGATAATCTCTCGACACATCAGCCAACAAATAATTGTCAGGAGTAATTACAGCTATCGCCTTGCAAATCAGCCAATAATTTTCCTGGGGAACAATCCAAACTCGGCCGTTGGGAATTGCAGCCACAAAAGTCTTGGGCGACTGCACAGGTATCGGTTGCGAGTTGGACAAACGGCAAACTCCCCAACCCAAATGCACTGGATCGAACCACTTAGAAAGTCGCTGCAAACACAGCCCGCAAGTTAAACCGGCACACTCGGAATTTGCTAATTGGGAATTGGCGATCGCAAATTGGGAAGTCGAAATATTTTCTGCACTTGTTTCTGGTGCAGATTTCCAAAATATTTCCACATAATTGTCAGCATCCAACTTAGCATTAACCAGCCAATCCCAACTCGATAAATAAATACCCTGAGGAGGTTTTAGAGAATTGTGAGCGGGCGAGATAAAACTCTCTTTTTTCCACTGTTTCTGCTCCCCATACCCGTGCAATTGCAGATCTAAAACCTTTTGATAATAATCAATCGCCCGTTCCCAGCGCCCCTGTTTTTCCAGCATTTTGGCCAACTCAAAATAAACCTGCGGTAAAGCAGGTTGAATCGTCAAAGCCATGCGGTAAACTGCAATTGCTGCACTCAACCGCTTTTGCTGGGCTAAGGAATTTCCCAGCCGCCAGTATATCTCTGCATTCTGTGGCTGAATTTGCAAAGCTTTTTGATAATAAGCAGCGGCAGATTCGTGTCCGCCGTACTCTGTTAAAGCATTTCCCAAATGCAAGTAAATTTCGCCTAAATTATCGCAAATTTCAGCAATTGGTAATTGGGCATTGGGCATTGGGCATTGGGGATTAGGAATAGTTTCTTTTTCTTCCTTCTTCCCTCTTCCTTCTTCCTTCTTCCTTCCCATCAATGCTGTGAGAAATCGATCGCACGCAGCGATCGCCCTTGACAATTCATCATCTTCAACCGCCGCAACTCTGCGCCTGTCTCCCAAGCGGCAGTAAGCCTCAACAAAATCAGGCTTCAGAGCTATTGCCCGCTCAAAATAAGGCATGGCTTCAGCAATTTTGCCCAAAACCATCAAAGAAAACCCGGCGTCTGTATAGCCCGAAATATAGTCGGAATTGATCTCGATCGCCCGATCGAAACAAGCAACCGCCGCGGAATGTTCCCCCTGTAATTGCCACGCTTTCCCCAAATTGTAGTGAGCCAAAACCATGTCCGGCTCCAACTCAATAGCTGTGAGGTAAGATGCGATCGCCCTTTCCGGACTTTTTTCCAGCAAGGCTTGACCCAAATTATTGTGCAGCGTCGCCCAATCCGGCTTAATCTCCATCGCCCGCTGGTAAACCTCGATCGCCTCAGCAGCCCGATCGTCCTTGAGCAAAATCACACCCAGATTGCTGTAAGCTTCCACGTAATCCGGCTTCAGAGCGAGCGCCTGTCGGTAGGTATCCATTGCCGCTTCGAGCTGGCTATTTTCATCTAAAACCACAGCCAGATTGTATAAAGCATCGAGATAATCCGCTTTTTGGGCGATCGCATTTCGGTAACAGTCGAGCGCCCCCAACAAATTACCCTGCTTGTGAAAAATATTTCCCAAGTTATAATGAACTTCCGCCCAATCTGGTTTCAAATCCAGAGCTTGTCGGTAGTGAAAAACCGCCTCATCCAGCCACGAATAGTCGCTGTAAAGTTGACCCAAATAAGCATGAGCCAGAAAATACTGCGGCGAAATCTCCAAAGCTTGCACAAAAGCGTCTCTTGCCGCCGTCGGATCGCCTTGAGCTTCGAGGATTTGGCCTAAAGTCGTGTAAGCCGAGGGCGAAAACGGTTGAAGTTCGATCGCCTTTTTGCAAAACTCGATCGCCTCAGTTAACTTACCCCGGTTCAAATAAATTTGGGCTTGCCGGATATATTCTTCAGTGCTCATTGCTAGCCAGCAGTTGCGGTTTCTTTACCGCTTCAGTAAAACCTAGAAATTCTAATTTAAAAACTTTGTATTTATATTTGGCCCGATCGGGCGATCGATTAATTTTATCAATAGCTGTCCCTCTATGTTTTTTAACTGCCCCTGCTTCTGTTCCTGCATTGAATATTTCAACCTCACCCCGCTTGTAGCAGAGTGAGGTTGAAATCCTTGAAAACTACCGGCTTTGTGAGAACAGCCCAGAATCTTATCCGGTGCTGCCCCACAACAGCCAGTTGTTTTAGAACAACTCGAAGTTGTTCGAGGTAATCGTCAGCCCAGGCTGCAACTGAGCAACAGTTAGCACTCCGTTGCTGCCGTTGAAGTACAACGTACCGTTTGTTGGGTCGTAGACCAACTTGTTCGTCCCGGTTGCTCCTGCGTTGGCTGCGTTGAAATTAGAAACGACGACAAACTCGCTTGCCTCGAAGGTGCTGCCCAAACCAGAGAACACACCACCCTGCTTCAAGCGGATCTTATCTTCACCTGGGGCAAAGTCAGTGATCGTGTCTACGCCATAATCGCCACCGCTGGAGAAGAAGTAGAACGTATCGCTGCCAGCACCGCCGGTCAGGACATCAGCGCCTCTGTCGCCAGAGATAAAGTCATTGCCAGAACCACCATCGACAGTATCGTTTTCTTTACCGCCGAACAGGCTGTCGTTGCCGTCGCCGCCGCCGACAACATCACTACCTTGACCGCCAAAGACTGTATCGCTGCCTGATCCGCCGAGTACGGTGTCGTTGCCTCTGTCGCCAGAAATCAAGTCATTGCCATCACCGCCATCTACCAGGTCATTCCCTTTACCGCCAAAAATGAAATCATCGCCCGTGCCGCCAGCGACCACATCGTTGCCACTGCCTGAAAGGATGGTATCGTTGCCGTCGCCGCCGCCGACACTGTCATTGCCGCCGCCGGTAATAATCAGGTCGTTGCCACCGCCACCAGCGACCACATCGTTGGCCCCAAAAGTCAGGATGATATCGTTGCCTGCGCTGCCGTTCAACCTGTTGTCGGCACCCAAGCCGACAATGTTTGAGCCACCGCCAGGTAGAGTTACTGAACTTACTGGTTGTGTTGGATTAGTTACCTGTGTCATTTACACTCCTCCTAAAAGATCAATCATTTTTCTACAATACACTTTTCCCTCCAAAGGGATTCAATAAATGAAACCGGACATCGGTTGAGACCCTAATTGACCCGGCTGCTATAAGCTGTCATGTAATTTAAATTGTCAGCAGCGAGCCTGAGAGCGCGAGTTGAATCCTGTATTAGTTGAGCAGCAAATCTCGGTTGTTTCCTGCTTTTGACTCTCGACTCCACCACTGCCTCCTGTAACACGAAAATATTCCCGTTAAACGTTTGCGAGTTTACCATAATGACCGTCGGTGTGGCTAGTCATTATTAAAACAATAGCCGGAAGATACACAGAGACCATTTTTAATGGGAGTATGCTCTCAAGATTGAGAAGTTGCACCGGACCCTTGGCACTGTCGATCGCCGGAGAGTTCGATCGCCCGCGATGGGGCTGGAACTGAGTTGCGATTTCTTTTAAGTACACTGTACTTGACCAGACTTTTGATTTTTGCTAATAGTTCCCCAGAAATCAAAATTTTTTAGCTGGCTTTGAAAGCAAGCCCGTGCACGCTGAAGGTCGGATTCAATCAAAAGTGCCTCCCAACACAGTCCCGGACGGGCTTTTGAGCCTCATCACCTTGATGTTTCCAGCCAAATCCCTCACGCTCAACGCAGGATTTTGGCTAAAAAACCCAGTTTTTCAACCACAATCCGTCATTTCAACCATGATCCACATCCATCCGGACAATCAGACAATGCAGCGCTCGTCTTTTGGTCAAGTTGGGATGAACGGTGGGCCCGTAGAGTTGTGACGATACTGTCACTAGATTTTAGATTTTAGATTTAGTCCAGAGATGAATTTGGGAACTGGAACTAGGATATAAAATTTTGGGCTGCTGGCGAATCCTGCCCCTGTTATGGGTTGGCGCAATTGTAGTTATGAATAATTTACCTGTTGATAATGCTGAAGCCATCAGTTTTTTGATTGCATCTATCGGAGCCAAGGTAAAATTCTTACCTCCCTACTCGCCAGATTTATCTCCGATAGACTTGTATTGGGCCAAAATCCAAGCGATTTTCCGTTCTGAAGTATATCCACCTTCAAATGTTCTTGATGAAGCGATTACTAAAGCTATTAATGCTTTTACTGATGAAAATGCTTTGCCATTCTTTCATCACTCTGGTATTTTTTGAGAACTAATTAAATAGTTAATTTTTGGGATACATTCGATAGCTAATACCTGTGACTAAAAATTTCATTTCTCCAAAAAAAAATACGTAAGGATTCAGGTAAAAAATAGTTCATTCAGAGCGGAGAAATATGGTAGTCTAGTCAGATGAGCGAAAAATCAGAGTTATTAGCACTGAAAAGGGAAATAGTTGACCAGTTGAGCCGTGAGGAACTGA
>NZ_JAUBUI010000079.1:0-27610 GCF_036705385.1 Microcoleus sp. B3-A4
ATAGATAGTCTAAATGGAAGCTCATAACGGTAAATGTATTACTAGGTACATTTTACACCATAAACTCAGGAGAGCCATTTTTACCTCCATATAACAAAACCTGCAAATTAGACAAAATTTGCAAGCTATGATTTATGGCCAAATTTTTGAGCATCTTTCACAAACGCGGGAAAAGCATCACATCTTCTCCCCTTCACCCCCATTGCCACAACATATAATTTATATGCTCCGCAGTTTATGAGAGCGAGTTTTGTTAAAAAATAATTAGTCAGGTTTGTCGTGACGACGCAAGTCCTAAAAATCTTCAAAGGCTGACGGCCAACAATTAGATGACCAGTGATTAATCCGACGTAGTAGGAACTGTCTAGACTTTCGTCAGCTTGGCTTTTAGGTGGTATCTGACTGTTGCGTAAACGGCTTTATAGGAAGCTTCAATGCTGTATTCCTGCTGCAACCACTCTTGAATCTCTCCATAGCTTTTAAAGCCTTCCTGGGGGTTGCTGAGGCGCATTGCCAAACTAGCGCGGGCCAGAGGAGGAATGGCCGGCTTGCGGCCGCCGCTGTGCTTTGTTTCGAGGAGTCCTTCGAGTCCGTCAGAGCGGTACTTTCTCAGCCACCGCTGCACTGTAATTCGGTTAACCCCGATCGTCATTGCCAATTCTTTAACTGTCTTAACGTGACAAATTTTGAACAGGTAAAGTGCTTGAATTTTTTGAAAGCCGCTTGCTGTTTTTTGTTCCGTTAACAGGTTTTTTAGTTCTTCAGTTGTCTCTGTGATGCTAATTTTACATACTCCAGCCATATCAATTACCTCACAATTGGCGTTCTACAATACCTTTGTTTGACAAAGGAGCAAAAGCTGCTCCTATCCTAAATGCTGACCTTTTGTTTGGCCTGAAGCAATACAAAAGCGTTCGTTCTCATTAAACTTTTTCTTTCCTGGAGGCACTCAGACACTCTGAAACCGGATTATTTTAACCTGGAGCAAGGTTGCAACGATTTTTTTTAGTAAAAACCCGGTTTATGGGTCAGTTTTGTATTTGATGGACAAGCGTCATTGCTAATACTGATAGCCGTTAACCGATCGACTGTAACATTAGCGGCAATAGGTGACCCTTAAGGAATACCATTTATTCTCTTATTGTTAAACATCTATCATGGTTTTCCTGGTATTTATTGGTATTTTTTGCGAACGTACGGGCGATTTTTAGTCATTAGGTGCTAGCAAACAGGCGAATGTACACCAGCGATCGCATTTTTATACAGACATTCCCCTAGTCCCCGAAGTGCATTTTTGGCTTTCGCTGTGCGAAAAATCCTTAAATATCAGCACTCTCACCGGTCAGAGCGGGTAGCGCCGAGTTACGTTGCCACCGACTTTCTTGCCGCGGGCAAGTATCTGTGAAACTACTGACTTTATTGCCAATTGAGTAAAACACGGCGAGGGTGGCATTGTCAATTTTTCAGCATTACAGTATAAGTATCGGCTATTTTTGCCCGCCTGCTGTGATCGAAAGGGGGCTTTCTATGTGATCCTACTAACAGTCCTTTGTGATCTTGGTCACAGTTCTACTCAGTAACCTCAACTAGCCAAAAAAAGTTATGGGTTCGATCGGAGTTTCCACGTAGAATCTTTGGGATTTAGTTACGAAGTGCGAGCAAACTTGTTGTTAAAATTTTTAAATATTAATTTTTAACCAAAGGGAAAAGAGAATGCAGCTTTGTCCTTCACCCTCACCAAACCCTCTAATTTATACTCAAACCTTGTAGATTGAGGGAAGTTTCAGGCTGGGTGTGAATCTTTCAGAATCTAAAATAGCAGAACATCCGGTGCAACCCGCTTGCTGACAGTATTCTTCATTTAAAAGGTGTAGAGAAGCCACAATGAACGTTGACGAACTGCTCAAGCTATACGCAATAGGAGAAAGAAATTTTAGCGGGGTCTACCTGCACGAGGTTTACCTCTACGAAGCAGAATTGATTGGAGCCAATCTGTATGAAGCCGACCTGATTGGGGCCAATCTCAGCAAAGCCAAACTCAATAGAGTCAACTTTGGCAAAGCCAATTTGTGCAAGATTAATTTGAGAAGAGCAGACTTAGGTGGAGCCGACCTCACAGAAGCACTTTTAGTTGAAGCTAACCTGAATCGAGCTGAGTTGATGGGAGCGAACCTCAGCAAAGCAGACTTGAGCGGAGCTTCCCTGATCCAAGCAACTTTAATTGGAGCCAACATATCTCGGGCCACACTCAGCCGTGCAGACTTGCACGGAGTAAATCTTTACGGAGTAAACTTGCGTAGGGCGGTGCTCACAGAATGCGATTTAATTGGCGCAAACTTGAGCAAAGTAGACCTTAGCGGAGCCGACTTAATGGGGGCGAGTCTAATTAGGGCAGACTTGACTGAAGCGATTTTAAGTGCGTCAGACTTAAGCGGAGCAAACCTGTTGGGAGCAAACCTTACAAAAGTTAACCTGAGCGGAGTATATCTTAAGGGTACAACGATGCCCGACGGCACGATTCACGACTAATTTATTTGTTAATTTTTATGGTTGCCGAGAACAGCGGCTAAAGGGTAATGAGTAATTCATTACCCTAATTTATTGGCAGCGAAATCTTTATTTGACACTAAGGTAAGGCCGATAATTTCAATGTAGGGTGCTGATGGCGCCCAGAACTCCTACATACGGCGAGTCAAAAGATTTGTTGGGTGAACTTGTGTTATGGTGATTTTCAATTGCTTGGATAAAAGCTATTTTAGATTTAATATTTTGGATTTTGGACGGTCAAAATGAAACTCAGAATCCTCGCTGCGGCAACGCTGCTGAGCGCGATCGCCCCGATCGCTCCTGCACCCGCCGAGAACATCCAACACACGCAACAATTACTAGCCACCCGACAGTGCCCCAACTGCGACCTCAGCAGTGCGGGCTTGGTTTTAGCCAATTTAACAGGAGCCAATCTCAAAGGTGCTGACTTGAGGTTGGCTAACCTCAGTCGAGCCAACCTCACCGGGGCTGACCTCAGCGGTGCCAACCTCAGCGGCACTAGCCTGTTTGGCGTCAACCTGACAGGGGCGAACCTCAGCGGTGCGAACCTCAGCGGTGCTGACTTGAGAAGTGCCTATCTCAGCGACGCCAATTTGCTCAACGCCAATTTAACTAACGCGCAACTGCTCGGAGTTAGAGGAATGCCAACCAATATCGGCACCGCTGAAGACTTCTACCGGTTGGGAGTGCTGGAAGCTCAAGCAGGAAACTATAGAAACGCCATTGATTATTACAATCAAGCCCTAAATCTGAAATCGGATTTAGCAGCCGTTTATTTTGCGCGCAGTATGTCTCGCGCTGACTTGGGAGACTTCGCCGGCGCGACTCTAGACGCCGATCGAGCTAAGGAACTCTTTGCAGCTCAAGGAAATCCCCAAGGCCAGGATTTGTCAAAGCAGTTAGCCGAAGCCATTGTTGCACGTCAAAAGCCTACGGAACCGCGCACGGGCGGCGGTGGCAACTTTATGAGTCTTCTGGGTTCGATCGGTTCTGTGCTGGTGAAGCTAATGTTGCCTTGACGGTTGCCTAATTCAGGGGAATCTCAATCCAGAACTCTGTACCATGACCTGGTACAGAAACACACTTAAGTACGCCTTGGTGTTTCTCAACTACAATTTGGTAACTGATAGACAGTCCTAAACCCGTGCCCCGACCTACGGGTTTAGTAGTAAAAAACGGATTAAATATGTGAGAGATTAACTCTTTGGGGATGCCGTGACCGTTGTCGGCAATGCAAATTCCTACCGTTTTTTCATTAATTAATTCAGTGCGAATCCGAATGCAAGGGGATGGGAAATCAGGAATCAAACACTCGGTGGTGGCATTTATATCTCCTGACTCGATAGGCAGTATTTGGGAGCTTAAATGTGTCGCCGCTGCACTTGCCACTTTAAAGGGAAGATTCATAACTCGCTCTTTTTTTCCCATTTCTAGGGCGTCAAGGGCATTACCGATCAGATTCATAAATACCTGATTGAGCGAGCTGGCATAGCATTCTACTAAGGGCAAATTGCCGTATTCTTTAATGATTTCTACGGTGTTGCGATCGGAATTTGCTTTGATCCGGTGCTGCAAAATCAACAGGGTACTGTCGATACCCTCGTGAATGTCAACGGCTTTTTTCTCGGCTTGATCGCTCCTGGAAAAATTACGCAAAGATACAACTAACTGGCGGATGCGCTCAACTCCGACTGTCATGGAACCCAAAATTTTTGGCAAATCTTCGGCAAGAAATTCGATGTCGATTGCTTCGGAGCACTCGCTAATTTCTGGGTTGGGATTGGGGTAGTGCTGGCGGTAGAGTTCCACCAAGCAGAGCAAATCTTTGGTGTATTCGCTGGCGTGGGACAGATTGCCGTAGATAAAGTTAACGGGGTTATTGATTTCGTGGGCGACTCCGGCCAGGAGTTGTCCGAGACTGGACATTTTTTCGGTTTGAATCAGTTGGGCTTGGGTATTGTGCAGTTCTGTGACTGTTTTAGCTAGCTGTTCGGCTTTTAATCGCTCTGCAGTTGCTGCATTGAGACTTTCTTGATAAAGTTCTGCTTGGTGAATGGCGATCGCAGCTTGAGCCGCTAAATGTTGCACCAATTCCTGTTCTGCTGTTTGCCAAACTCTCGGCCCCGAACACTCATGGGCAATCAGCAACCCCCACAATTGGGAATCTTTGCCTCTCATCGGCACAATTAAACTTCCTCTCACCTGCAACTCTTCCAAAAATTCGCGGTGACAGCTTGTTAAATCCTCAGTATAAATATCATTAATTGCTCGCACCCGTCCGGTTCGATAAAAGCAGTCTGAGCCTTCGGGAAAGCATCCTTGTGGAGATGTGATACCTAAAATTGACCGCCACTGGCCGCAAACAGCTTCGACAACTACCTCGCCCTGTTTGTCTGCTGCAAATTGGTAGATAACCGTGCGATCGGTATCCAACAAAACTCTGACTTCTCGCACAATAGTTTGCAGTATGATTTTTAAATCTAAGGTGCTGCGAATCTGGTCTCTAACTCGCGTCAATACTTTGGCAAAGTCCAAGGATTGTTGCAATTGGGCGGTGCGTTCTTGAACTTGGCGCTCCAAGTTGGCATTCAGGGTTTGCACTTCTTTATAAAGAACGTACTGCCCAATTGCCGAACAAAATTGGCTGCCTATAGCTAAAGCTTGCTCGATTTCCTCGTACTTCCACTCGGGCGACTGACCTTTTTTTATTTCTCGCCAGAGTTCAAAGGATTGTCTGGGAAGGGTTTGTGCAGCGTTGCTGTCAAAGCGCCCCGCCCACATTTTTTCGGTATCTATTGCATTGCGAAAAATGGTCAAACAGCCGACTACTTGTTGTTTGTAGTGGAGAGGAATTACCAGCAAGCCCCTAATTTTAGTAGATTGGAAAGCGGGAGCTAAAACTCTAAATAGAGGTTCTTTGTATAAGTCGGTAATTATTAAAACGGGAAATTGAGAATTAGTAAAAATTGAAAATTTGGGAATTTCTTCGGTATTTTTGAATCCTTTGGTTAGCCATTCCTGCCAGAGGGGATGAGCTTCGATCGCCTTAACTTTTTCCCAGTTGGGAAGTGTCGGTTGTTCTCCTGTGGTGAACAGTTCAAAGGTAGCATCGCGGTGGGCCGGGGCAATTGCCAATTCTCCTTCAATCTTGGGACTGGATAACTTTTCACCGTTGATTTTCGGCTGGTTGAGATAGAGTCTGCCACCGCTGCCGCCCAAAGCGGTGACGGTGGCTTCTAAACCCTGTTGCAGTTGAATGTTGACGTGACCGTACAACAGCGCTGCTATGCGGCTCACGGTAGCTTCGCGGGCGGCTTGAGAGCGGGTTTGCTGGAGGAGAAGCGCGTGGGCTATAGCGCTAGACAATTGATCTGATACGAGCTGAACTACTTCTAAATCTGCTGGTGAAATATTGAGGGGCGCAGAGTGGTGAGACACTAAAAGTCCCCAGAGTTCGATGTGAATTTTTTGATTATTTCCTGGCTCGTATCGAGTCAGACACGTTGCCGCCTCGCAGATATCTGTTTTGCTGTTTGGCGACGCGATCCTGCGGTGCAAAATCGGCACGACTAAGGAAAATTGCACTCCCATTGCCATCAGGTAAGCGGTGTGGCAAGGATCGAGCGCTCGGTAGTGCATCTCCTCCTTTACTAAAGGTTGACCGGTGTCTGCTGCATCGAGGGGACTCAGGACGATCGTCCCTGAGTTAACATCTATTATTGTCCGCTGGCGCAAAGCGACATACATCTCCCTGGCGCTCGCGGGAATGTCGTCTGCTGGAAAATGCAGTCCTTTCAAGGAAGGGAGACAGTTGTTATTAATTGACTCAGCAACAACTTCTCCACTTCCGTCGGCACTAAACCTGTAAATCATAATGCGATCTGTTTTCAAAAAAGACCGCACTTCTGCTACCGTACTGGTTAAAATATCTTCTAATTCTAGAGATTGGCGGATACGTTCAGTTATCCGCCGTATCAAAACTTCTCTGTCTAGTTTATAATGTAATTCTTGCGTATTTTCTGTGAGTTGCATAAATCTCCTTTGGTACTTATACAATAATAAGAAGTTTTGATGTGCTGTTGGAACATTCAAACTCAAATATATTACCCGGAATTTTTGACTAAACCGATCTGTACAATTAATCGGTCGCGCACTTGTGAGAGACGACGGTGTATCGCCTCGGGTGGGCTGGGGTAAGTAAAATCTGAGATCGCGCCAGTTTAATCCTTGCCTTCAACAGGCAGAGCGACTTAAGGAAATAATTATTATTATTTTAATGCTCTTATAAATTTCTCGCAATCTTAAAGTCTCACTATGAGAATTCTTCATTGTTAGGATAACTTGACATTTGTTGTATAACTTCATATAATGATAATTAACGAAAGAATTTGAGTTTCTATCAGCCCGCAAGGCGCTGACTAATTTCTTGGCGCACGCTCATCAGAATTTTACCCAAATGATTTTGACCGGTTCGGTCGCAGCCACAGCCCCAGTAATAATCCGTTGGCGAATCCTCGACAATCACTCGATCCCCTGTGGCGAGTAGAATCGCTTGAATGTCTGTATGAGCGAGAAACTTAGTTAAAACTGCTTCGCGCATAATAGGAATTTTCACGGCTTCCCAATCAGCGCGAATCCGGTGGTTGGGATCGCGACCTAATTTAGCGGCTTCTTGAGGAGTTGCTACGGCTTGAATCGCCGCCACTAATCTTTTATCAGTGCTGACAAATTTTTGGGCTTGATAGTAATGTTCCACAGTCAACCAATATTGACCGTGCATACAAATGTCGTGTGGTGAAAAATTAGAAAAGCAGCCGTAAGGCTCCTCTACTTTATAAAAATAAATTATCATTAGATTTGAAATTATATATTTTACAAGATTTAGGTAGAATGTAGTTATTCAGGGTGTCCCTGAAGCGCCTTACCGCCTTAGAGTAACGTGTCAAACCACTTTTTTTACCTCCCGGGGTATTTGAGGTTTATTCTATAAGCAGCGCGGGGCTTGTATTAAAAAATCCTCGCATCGACTTTATTTAAAATAGCATTTACGCTTTTGAACCCAGTTTCTTGGAAAAAGTCTGGCTGGGAAACGGAAAATCTAGGAATCAATTGGCTTTATGAGGAATAGTGCGTAATTCCTATTTTTAAATTAACGAGTAAGAATTGGAAATCAAGAATAAGCAATGGGGATTTAAGAATATTGATTATTCCCTCTTCCTTCATTATAAAACGGCATCAGCTTTTGAAAAGCGCGGTTAGCGATATCGGCATAAAGCAGTTCGCCACACAAAAATTTGCTCATCAACTTAGTAGTCCTCGGAAATTGGAGGCCGGCTCTATAAACATCTCCTGTAAACTGATAGAAGGCCCTGGCTAAGCGATCGATCCAAACCATAGAAGGGCCCCATTCTTGGCCGATCGATTGAGTGTACGGCTCCTTAGCGTCGTTGGCATCTCCAAGAGATCGATCGCTCGCTTTAGCGGCCTTAAAGCCGCTAAAAAGGGCAGGACGAATTCCCTCACCGGACAGGGGGCCTGCGAGACTGGCTGCGTTTCCTGCGAGCAGGGAATTGGGAGAGTGCAATTTGCGATCGCCATCCCACAAACTTCTGGGGTGTTCCCGCACGTTGGGGACACTAACATCCGCCCCGCACTTAGGTGCGTACTCTGCCAACATTTTTTTGATATCTTTTGGCTTGTCGCCACGCATCGCAGCAATACTCCAAGAGTAACCGTCAGCTTTGGGAAAGCTCCAGATAAAACCTTTTTTTATAGTACCAAAATCGAATTTGACGGAATCGCCGTTGATTGAGCGAGTTTCTAAACTTGCGCTCAAACAGAGTGTTGGTTCTTTTAATCCCAGCCTCTTAGTTATCGGCCCGCCGGCACCATCAGCAGCAATCAAATAGCGGCCAGAAACAGGTTCTGAGTTTATTTTAACTTCCCAAACAGAATTTTTAAACTCAATTCCTTTAACTTCTGTAGAGTGTCTAAGTTCTGCACCAGTTTTTTGAGCTTGTTTAATTAAAAAGTTGTCAAATACATCTCGCTGTACCATCCACATTGGGGAATTTATCTGAACCTGCACCAGATCTTCCATTTTCCATGTGTAGGTAATTTTGTTAGCTTTCATCGAAATACCTGGCGTCAGGTCAAAATCGAGCCATTGGGCGATCGCCCCAGAAACGCCGCTGCTACAAGGCTGATTACAGAGCAAAGATGCTTTTTCTACTACCACAACAGAACGTCCCTGCTTGGCCAGGTGATAAGCTGCTGTGCTGCTTGCCGGGCCTGCACCGACAATAATGCAATCAAACATTTTGGGTAATGGATAACTGGTAATGGGTGATTGGTCATGGGCCAGGAGGAATTGGTAAGTTAATGAGTGTTAAATCTTGAGTTTTTAACTTACAACTAACAAATCATTAAGCGTCTGCTCGTTGTTCGCGGCCGTATTTCGGCAATCTCAAAACTATTCCTATTCCCCCTGCCCAATTTCCGATTCCCTAAACAGTCGTGATATCTTTCTCTTTCGATGCCAGAACTTCTTCTATTTTGGCAATGTACTTGTCCGTCAGCTTTTGAATTTTATCTTGCAAGTCCCGGGATTCATCTTTAGAGAGATCGCTGCTTTTTTCCTGCTTGCGAATCGAGTCAACGGCATCGCGGCGGATATTGCGAATTGCAACTTTACCTTCTTCAGCAAACTTCCCGGCCATTTTGACAAATTCTTGGCGTCTGTCGCTCGTCAGCGGCGGAATGTTCAAGCGAATAACTGAACCGTCGTTGTTGGGAACAAGTCCTACATCGGACAGGGAAATTGCTTTTTCGATCGAGTTGAGCGCTGTGCGATCGAACGGTTGAATGGTGATCGTAGTCGCATCCGGGGTGCCGATGTTGGCAAGGGATTTGATCGGAGTTGGAGAGCCGTAGTAGTCTACCATGACTCGATCGAGGAGGGAGGCGTTGGCCCGTCCCGTCCGAATAGTATTAAAAGACCGTTGAGTAGCCTCAACTGCCTTTTGCATATGATCTTCTGCGTCAGCTAACTTCACAAAAACCTCCGACAAGAGTTCCAATAGATTCTCCCATTACAGCTCGGTAGATGTTGCCCGACACCGAGAGGTCAAATACCATAATAGGAATATTATTTTCTTTGCAAAGGGCGATCGCGGTACTGTCCATCACCCGCAAATCTTGATTCAAGACGTGGGCATAGGTGAGAGTTTGATACCTGCGCGCGTTGGGGTTGAGGTGGGGGTCGGAATCGTACACCCCATCTACCTTAGTAGCTTTAAAAATCACCTCTGCATCAATTTCAGCCGCCCGCAAAGCGGCTGTAGTATCAGTAGTAAAAAAAGGGTTGCCAGAACCGGCACCAAAAATCACTACTCGTTTTTTTTCTAGGTGGCGAATCGCCCGCCGCCGGATGTAGGGTTCAGCTACTTCTTGCATGGCGATCGCCGATTGCACCCTCGTTGGCACTCCTGCTTGTTCCAGGGCATCCTGCAAAGTGATAGCATTCATCACCGTAGCAATCATGCCCACATAATCAGCCGTTGCCCGATCCATCCCTGCCGAAGCAGCTTTCACCCCGCGAAAAATGTTGCCGCCACCGACAACAATCGCGATTTGAATGCCCTCGGACACGACTTTGGCCACTTCTTGGGCGATCGACTGAACCACTATCGGATCGATGCCGTAGCCCAAGCTGCCCATCAGCGCTTCACCGCTGAGCTTCAGCAAAACTCGCTGATAAACCATCCCCATGCCGCCACTATTTTTTTACTCTGTTTGCCTCCACCATAAGATAGCAGCACGGGTGCATTTTGAACATCAATTACCCAGAACAGACCCAAAAGTCTGTTCCAGAACACTTGACTGAGAACGGTTGACTAAATTTAATCCTTGGGGACGAAATTAAGAGCAGCAGAATTCATGCAGTAACGCTGACCGGTAGGTTTCGGCCCGTCGTTAAATACGTGACCGAGATGAGAGTCACAGACAGCACACAGTACCTCCGTGCGGCGCATGAACAAGGTGTTATCCGACTCACACTTGACATTTTCTTCGCTAACGGGAGCGTAGAAACTCGGCCAACCAGTACCGGAATCAAACTTTGTTTCTGATTTAAATAGCTCAGTGCCGCAGCAAATACACTTATAAATTCCAGTTTTTTTGTTGTCGTGATATTCGCCACTAAAAGCTCTTTCCGTTCCTTTTTTGCGGGTGACTTTAAACTGTTCTGGCGTTAGTTGTTGTTGCCATTCTGCGTCGGTTTTTTGAACTTTGTTAGTCATAATTTGATGTTTGGTTAAGATGTATTTAGCTGTTGAGCGTTGACGGTTAACTGTTAACTGTTGAGTGTTGACGGTTAACGGTATATTGCTAGTTAACTCAGGCTTCCATTAATATTAACCTAATTGGCTCGATATGAACATACCAGGGAAAAGGATTGTCCTTAATAGCCCTCCACTTTTCCTTGAAAACTTCTGCTTGTAAGTGATAATCTTGGGAATCATTGGGAGGCGAGTGCAATTTGAGATATAATGTCACCCGGTGCGGAGTTTCCACAGTCGAGGCGATCCAACAAGCAAAAGTATTTTCGCGATCGCACCCGCTAACAAAAATCAGTTGATGAGCCCGAATTCCCACAGAAACTAGAGATTTGGGAATGGGTTCGACTACAGTCAGAGTACAGCCCCAGTCGATCGCCTCCACGAGAGTTTCTGCGATCGGTTTAGCTGCTGAGAAATTCTTGCAGCCCGTCAACTGGGCGACAGTGAAGTTGCTAGGGCGATCGAAAATGTTCTCTTTGGTATCAAAGGCGATCGGCTTTCCCTCCGCCAACACCAACAGATTTTTGCACAGCCGGTAAACTTCCTCTAAATTGTGGCTGACAAACAAAGTAATTCCCCGATAATTAGCCAGAGTCTGCATTAACTCCCGTTCAAGTTGACTCCGTAAGTGAGTATCCAAAGCAGAAAACGGTTCGTCTAACAGCAGCAAATCGGGAGAAGGGGCGATCGCCCTAGCCAAAGCTACCCGCTGCTGTTGGCCCCCCGAAAGTTCGTGCGGGTAGCGGTTTTCCAGTCCCGACATTTTCACCGAAATTAGTTGTTCTTTTACCCGAAGTTTTTGCTCGCTTTCAGATAAATGCTGCAAGCCAAACGCAATATTTTCAGCCACAGTCAAGTGAGGAAATAAAGCGTAATTTTGAAACAAAAAACCGATGCGGCGGTCTTTAGAAGGTACATTAATGCCCTGTGCTGAGTCAAATAAAACCTTGCCGTTGACTGCAATTTTACCGCTGCTGGGAGTTTCCAAACCAGCAATGCAGCGCAGAGTCATGCTTTTGCCGGAACCCGACGCGCCCAAAATTCCCAGCACTTCCGAGCCGATATCAAAGCCTACATCCAAGGCAAAGCCGGAGAGAGGTTTAAAAATGTTTAAACAAAGTCCGCTTTCCGGTTGTTTTGTTGGGGAATTTGTGGTAGAAGAAGAGGCAGCTTTGGGAAAATTAGATTCCTGTTTTTGACTCGAATTTGGTTTGGGCGATATCCTTTGTAAATCAGTCCAAAAATTAACAGCAGTTAGCACGCTCAAAGAAAGACTAAGAATAATCAAAACCCAAATAGCAGCTTGCCTCATATCCCCAGCTTCCACAGCAAAATAAATTGCCATCGGGATAGTTTGAGTTTGTCCGGGAATATTCCCCGCTAACATCAGCGTCGCGCCGAATTCACCCAAAGCGCGAGCAAATGCGAGAATAGTTCCTGCTACAATTCCCGGCCATGCTAGCGGCAACATAATTCGCCAAAAGACTTGCCACTCCGAGGCTCCCAAAGTGCGGGCTGCATTGAGAAGATTGGCATCAATTTGCTCAAAAGCTCCCAAAGCAGTTTTGTACATGAGGGGAAAGGATACAACTGTGGCAGTAATGGCGGCCGCTTGCCAAGTGAAAATTATAGTTAAGTCGAATTGTAGCAAAAATTGCCCGATCGGCCCATTTCTCCCAAACAGTAGCAGCAGCAAAAATCCCACTACTGTCGGCGGCAAAACTAAGGGAGAAATGAAAATGCCTTCAATTAAAGCTTTACCTCTGATGCGAGTGGAAAGCATCCACCGGGCGGCCGCTATTCCCAGGAAAAAGGTGATAAATGTCGCAATAGCAGAGGATTTTAGAGATATCCAGAGCGGAGAAATATCAAATTCCATCTATAAATACATCAGCGTCAATCAGCGCTTATCTGCTTTCATCCGCGGCCAAAAATACATAATTAGTTAGTTATCGAACTATGCCAAATCCGTATTTCTGAAATACTATTTTAGCCCGATCGCCCGCCAAAAAGTCAACAAACGCTTTTGCCGCAGCGGGATTGCGGCTGTTTTTAATAACTGCCAGCGGATAAACAATGGGCGAGTGCAAATTTTCGGCAGCCGTTAGCAGCACAGTTACTTTGTCGGAGGCTGTGGCGTCAGTCGCATAAACTATGCCAGCATCAACGTTACCGCTTTCGACGAATGTCAGCACTTGACGGACGTTATTTGCTAGCACTAATTTTGGCTGGAGTTGCTCCCACAATCCCAGCTTAGTTAACATTTCCTGAGCGTATTGGCCCACAGGTACGCTTTTCGGTTCGCCGATCGCAATTTTCTTGATTCTGGCATCTGTCAACTGTTTGAAATCGCTCAAAGCAACACCGTTTTTGGGAGTAATCAAAACTAGGCGATTTGTCAGCAAATTGCGGCGCGTGTCGTTAATTAGCAGGTTAGATTGCTGCAAAGCATCCATTGGGTTGGTGGCGGCGCTGAAAAATACATCTACCGGGGCGCCTTGCTGAATTTGCTGTTCTAGAGCACCGGAACCACCAAAATTATAAGTAATAGTAAAATTGGGATTACTGCTTTGATAAACAGCTTTGATTTCCTCTAAAGCTTTCGAGAGACTGATAGCAGCGGATACGTTTAAGGAGGTGCGCTGCGGCGTATCGACTGAGGAAAAGTTCTTAAATAAGTTCCAACTAATCAGCAGTGCTAGCATGAAGGCGACTGCGAGAATTAAGTTGGGAATAGGTCTACTTTTTAAGTTCACAGAAAATTGTTTTGAATCTTTTTACTCATTACCAGGCTCTGCCTGGTAAAGCAGATTCGGAGGCTGTACCTCCAATTTGCGTCCAGTCTTTGACGAGGCCAAGTTTCTGGAGATAGGTTCCCTGGCTGTGCCTGGGAACCAGTTAATAATTGCTGCCGGAACGTTAATTTTAAATCTGCCTATGCTCGCCATTTGACGGAACAGCCTATCGCCTCTGTAGTTGAAGGCTCAACGGGTTGGTTATTGAGCAATTGGTCGATCGCACTCCGCAGATAAGACACCTGCACCGCCGCCGGATCGTCAGCGTTGTCGTCAATTAAACCTTTATAGCGCAGTTTGCCGTCTTGGTCTAACAAAAAAACCTCCGGGGTTTTAGAAGCCCCAAAACTTTCAGCCACATCTTGAGCAACATCTCGGATGTACGGGAAGTTGAGTTGATTGTTGGCGGCAAAAATTTTCATGTTCTCAAAACTGTCGTCGGGATACTGGTTTGAATCATTAGCATTAATCCCGATTAAAGTAACATCTCGATCTTGAAAATCTGCTTGAAGTTCTTTCATACGATTGAGATACGACTGCACGTAAGGGCAATGATTGCACATAAATATCACCGCAATCGCCCGAAATTTTTCTAAATATCGAGCTAAATGGTGAACTTCGTCGTCAACTCCCGGCAGTTCAAAATCGGGAGCGTAGCCGTTAATGGGAGTACCCGTTGTATCGATTAGTAAACTCATGTTTTCAGGAGGTGAAGAGCAGTATTTGCCAGCATGAAAGATGAAACTGTCAGCACGAATAAAATTGGCTGTTGTTTGGCTTTACCTTAATTCTAGCCTTGCCAACAGCCTATTGTGATTCGTACTTCGCGATTTATTCCTCGTCTGGCTTTAGCCAACCTTGAGCCAGAGCTTGGTATCCAATAAGTTTGTATGCTAATTTGGCGGCGGTAAATTCTGAGACTACAGAATCTACAATAGGTGCTAATTCCATAATGTCACACCCGATTACTTCGTAGGACTCGAAGATGCGGCGCAAAAATCCGGTGAGGGAATACCAATTTAACCCGCCCGGTTCGGGTGTTCCCACCCCTGGAATTAAAGTCGGATCGATGCCGT
Source organism: Microcoleus sp. B3-A4 (assembly GCF_036705385.1). Taxonomy (NCBI): domain Bacteria; kingdom Bacillati; phylum Cyanobacteriota; class Cyanophyceae; order Oscillatoriales; family Microcoleaceae; genus Microcoleus; species Microcoleus sp. B3-A4. The sequence continues at coordinate 14,758 of NZ_JAUBUI010000079.1, forward strand.
CTAAGTCGATCGTCAAAAATACTCGCTTAGTTGTTATGCTGGCAATTGCCCGATCGGCCCAATCCGGTTGAGTAGCGATTTCCCTAGCTCGAATCACGTTTAGCTGTTTTGCTTTAATCAAGTCTGCTTCTTCTTTGCAGATAGCGCGAATCCCGATTTGCAGTGTCGGTAAGCCCATATCGACAATACGCCGCATCACGCAGGCGTGGTTGTGAATCGAGCCTTCGTACTCGTGCCGCAAGTCGCCGTGGGCGTCGATTTGCACGACTGTGAAAGGTTCATCCGGGTATGCTTGGCGATAACCTTCGACAACGCCTGCAGTGATGCTGTGTTCGCCTCCGAGGGAAATGACAAATTTATTTTCGCTAACTAGCTGGTGGACTGCGGCTTGGGTGACTCGCAGCATTTCTGAGGATGAAACCGGTTGGCGGTTGCGGGTATCGGCGATCGGCTCTTGTGTATAAATTCCGACATCGTAGCAAACTTCGGAATCCAATTCTTCGTCGTAGCACTCGAGTTGATGAGAAGCTTCTAGAAGTTTCGCCGGCCCGTTTTCGCACCCCCGGCGGTAAGTGGTGGTAGCTTCGTAGGGAATTGGTAAGATAACTACTTTGGCGGTGTCGTAGTCTGGTACAATTTCCGACCCCAGAAACGGTACGACAGCAGTGGAAATGATCGTTGGCATAAGGGAAATTTTAATACAGCAAAGAAGTCAGCAGGTTTAATCGTGACATAATATCGGCTCTAACTGCAAAGGAAGAAGGAAGAGGAATTAACCGCAGAGGGCGCAGAGGGCGCAGAGGGAGGAGGGAAGAGGGTTTGGGATTTATGTCCTAGCGGTTGCCTTGAATTGCGATACGGTTTGTAGTATTGACTTGAGTTCTTTGCAGCCTTGCATTCATCTAAAATCTAAAATCTAAAATCTAAAATCGCATGACATCTTCTACTCCCACTTCGTCAACTGCTGTTGCACCTCAAACTTGGCTGTGGAAAGGCTTTCCCATTTGCTACCAGGCTGCGGGTTCCCAGGGGCCTGCGGTGGTGTTTGTCCACGGTTTTGGTGCGTCTTGGGGCCACTGGCGCAAGAATTTGCCGGCGCTGGCTGCTGATTGCCGCTGTTATGCGATCGACCTCATCGGTTTTGGCGGTTCTGCTAAACCCGCGCCCAAGCTTGAGATTGACTATACTTTTGAAACTTGGGGACAGCTAATTGCTGATTTTTGTCGGGAAGTTGCGGGCGGGCCGGCTTTTTTGGTGGGAAATTCGATCGGCTGCGTAGCAATTATGCAAGCGGCTGTGGATTTTCCCGATATTGCTTCTGGCGTAATTTTACTCAATTGTTCCCTGCGCTTGCTGCACGATCGCAAACGCGCCGAATTGCCTTGGTATCGCAGTTTTGGAGCGCCAATTGCACAAAAAGTTTTAAATGTCAAGTGGATAAGTCAATTATTTTTTAAACAATTAGCAACGCCAAAAACAGTAAAAAAAGTGCTTTTGCAAGCTTATCGCCGTCCCGAAGCTGTCAGCGAGGAACTCGTAAATATGCTGCTGGAACCTGCCAAAGACAGCGGCGCAGTCGAAGTATTTGTAGCATTTATCAGTTATTCTCAAGGCCCGCTACCGGAGGATTTGTTGCCGCGTTTGAGCTGTCCGGCTTTGATTTTGTGGGGTACGGACGATCCTTGGGAGCCGATCGCATTGGGGCGAGAATTAGCCAAATTTCCGGCTGTGGAAAAGTTTATTGCTTTGGAGGGAGTGGGACACTGCCCCCAAGATGAAGCGCCGGAATTGGTGAATCCTATTTTAGTTGATTGGATTAAAGAGCGATCGGCATTTGCAGAAAATTAGTTGATTTTATTGGTTATTTGTAAAAAAACATAATACCAGAACCCCGACCAATTCTGCGAAGTCGGGGTTATAAAAGTCGATAGTTTACACGAATGTTAAACTATTGGCGCTAAACTCGCCTTGAATGACAGCAATTTGGTCAGACGTACCAGCCAAATTGATGGAGTTACCAACAATATTGTAGTCAGAGAGACTCCCTCGTAACTGAATGCGATCGATTCCCTCCTGAAAATATTGAATCGCTGCAAATCCTGTTCCACTATAGTAGGTCTTGGTGGCATCACCGAGAACAAAAACATCTCGACCTCGACCCCCCATCAGCACATCCGTTTCATTGCTTCCCGGTGTAGCACTCAATGGATTTACTCCAATCAGGGTATCATTGCCGCGCAAACCTGAGAGTATATCGTTACCATCTCCTCCTACTAAATAATTGTTTTGGATGTTTCCGGTAAGCACATCTACATTGGGAGTACCTGTGACATTAACGAAATTCTCTACAGTAAAATTCAGAGTGCCGATACCGGGAAGATTGTTAACCGCCAAACGCTTCTGCGACAAATCCACATTCATAGAAGCTGTGCCGCTACCTGTAGAAGCATCGATGGTATTAGTCTGTCGCAAAGGAGCAATTATTTGTTCTATATTTTGCATGGTATCTCTACCGGCTGCGCCTTTATCTACAATACCTTTAGCCTCAATGGTAATGCCGCTGCCGAGGGAAAGATAGCTAATTGTATCTGTGCCTGCTCCTCCAATGATGTTATCAGTGCCATTACTACCGAGGATGAAGTTATCTAAACTATCTCCGGTAATATTGTCGTTTCCTGCTGTGGTGCTAATACTGTTAGCTGGCGGAGGGGGTGGAGTTGGGTTTTGGGGAGGTAAAGCAGAATTCGTAACTGGTGCGTCCAGATTTTGAGGAGGAGGATTGCCACCCGGTGCGCCTTGATTTTGGGGAGGAGGATTGCCTGGTGCGCCTTGGTTTTGAGGAGGAATATTGCCGATTCCGCCCTGGTTTTGAGGAGGAATATTGCCGATTTCGCCCTGGTTTTGAGGAGGATTGCCCAGTGCGCCTTGGTTTTGGGGAGGTTGGTTGCCAGGTGCGCCTTGATTTTGAGGGGGATTGCCCGATGCGCCTTGGTTTTCGGGAGGATTGCCAGGTGCGCCTTGATTTTGGGGAGGCAGGTTGCCCGCTGCGCCTTGATTTTGGGGAGGCAGGTTGCCCGCTGCGCCTTGATTTTGAGGAGGATTGCCCGGTGCATTGATTGAATTAGGGAATAGTTGTGGCATGGTCTAATTACCCCGATTAGTTTTCTAAGTTTGAAGCAGTTGTCAGGCTAAAGAAATGAATTCTCGATCGCCCTTTGAGTTAGTCGCTACAATCATTAAGCTGGTGGAACATGACATTTATCCCTGTGCTGGGATTACAGTTTTGTAATGTGGAAAAATTAGCGTTTTTCGGAATTTTGAGGTACATTACGATCGCCGGGTGGACGCGGTGGAATGCCCAGAATTTTAATCAAATCTGCTTCGGTAACTCCCAACTTTTTCGCTGCACCGGGAATATCTAAACGAGGACGGGGCGGTGGGCTGGGCGGGCGATTATTTTCACTTGGTGGTTCCGGCGGTTTGGCGGGTAGGCCCAAAGCTTCAATTAACTCGGCTTCGCTGACTCCTAATTGTTTGGCAGCAGCAGCAAAATCTATACGGGGCGGGCGTCTTCGCTCTTGACTGGGTTCGGGCTGGCTCTGGGCTAGTACAGTATTAGAATTAGCTGTAGCCCGATCGGTGAGAGTCAAGCTGCTAAATCCCAGCAGCAAGGCTGTAGCAGGTAATGCGAGCAGTGAAGTAATTTTCATGATAGTTACGATCGCCGACCTAAAAATGTTTATAAATACATCAAATTCCCCAAACATTACCTGCAACAGTGCGGATGGATTACAGTTTTGTAATTTAAGTAAATCCCTGATAGCCGTATAATCGCAACCGAGTAGGTAAATCTATGAATGTTCTATACGTTGAAGATGAAGAAAAAATCGCCAATTTTGTTTGTATGGGCTTGAAAGAACAAGGTTTTGTTGTGGATTATTGCGATAATGGCAATGACGGCTATGGGCGGGCGATGGATAATGAGTACGATGCGATCGTGCTTGATATTGTATTGCCGGGAAAAGACGGATTATCTATTCTCAAACATTTGCGAAAGGCTGGACGCAACGTACCCGTAATTTTATTAACTGCTCGCAATGAACTAGACGATCGCATTGAAGGGCTACATCTCGGTGCTGATGACTATTTAGCTAAACCGTTTTTTGTTGAGGAGTTAGTTGCTCGGATTTATGCTGTAGTGCGGCGTGCTTCGGGCAGTGGGCAAAATATTCTGAGTGTTGGTCCCGTTAAGCTCGATCGCATTCTCCGAGAAGTTACCTGCGATCGCCATACAGTCGAACTGACAACCCGCGAGTTTAATCTATTGGAATATCTGATGCGATCGCCTGGCCGGGTACTCACCCGCACTCAAATCCTCGAACATATCTGGGGCTATGATTTCAACCCAAATACCAATGTAGTAGATGTATGTATTCAACGCATTCGCAAGAAAATTGAACCTATCGGCGGTATGGGATGGGTTGAGAGTGTGCGGGGCGTTGGCTATCGGTTTCGCAAACCAGATTCACCATCATGAAACTCCAATCTTTCCGCCTTCGCATTGCTCTATCATCTTCTGTGCTCGCAAGTATTGCTCTGATTGGCTTTGGTGTTGTTTCGTGGTGGTTGATTTACGATGCTAAAGTCAAGCGTCTTGATGCTGGAATAGAAACTCAGTTAATCCACGCTACCCGCCCGCGATCGCCCGAATGGGATGCTTATACTAATTCTTTGCCATCACTTTTGGGCATGAATGGGGAAACCACCGTCGCTTTGGTAGTGGCTCAAAAAGATGGTAATTTAATCTACAAATCGAGGCAGTGGCAAGATGGACTTGATGCGAATTCCATCTGGCGATCGTTGCCGCTACCCCCTCCCGATCCTGGCATAATAGATTTTGAATCAGAACCTCCCCCTCGACAAAATCCATTAGATCCACCACCTCCGGATCGCATCAATTTATTTCCACCGCCCGAAAGCAGACCCCCATTTGATCGACCGCCACACGATCGACCTCCACACGATCGACCACGACAAGATCGACCCCCATTCGATCGACCTCCGCACGATCAACCTCCACATGATCGACCCCCATTCGATTCACTTCATCCTCCTCAATTGCCCAAAGCTAAGCTAGCAACCCAGCATACTAGGACTGCAATTTGGCGTGTCGGCGCAATTAATTCTGCTTATAGTCAAGCAGCCATCGCCGTTAACTTGCAAGCTATCGATGGGGAAATGGAATTGATTCGTAATATCTTTCTAATTTCTATTCCCGTAGTGCTTTTACTGGTGGCGAGTGGAGCGTGGGTCATATCGCGGAGTATTCTGTATCCAATTGGGCGCCTCACGATGGTGATCGGGAATGTTACCGTACAGGGGCTAGATCGGCGCGTCCCTTACGGAGCAACGGATATAGAGTTTCTAGAATTAATTTTTGTGTTCAATCAGATGTTAGAACGTCTAGAGCGAAGTTTTAAACAAGCTTCTCGTTTTAGTGGAGATGCTGCCCACGAATTAAAGACTCCGCTGGCAATTTTGCAAGGTCAACTAGAACGGGCTTTGCATCAAGTTGAAGCGGGTTCTGAGGTGCAGCAAACGCTGAGTAATTTATTGGATCAAGTGCGCCGTTTGAATGAAATAACCCGTAAACTTCTCTTACTTTCTCTAGCCGATGCCGGACGTATGGGTTTACATTTGGTTGAGGTGAATATGTCGGCTTTGCTATCGGAAATGGCCGAAGATATGGAACTGCTAGCACCGCATTTAGATGTACAAATGGCAATTGCTCCCAATTTATATATCAAGGGCGATCGCGATTTGCTGGTGCAGGTTTTGCAAAATCTGGTTGGTAATGCGATTAAATATAATTTACCGAAGGGTTGGCTCAGGTTGCAGGCTAACTGTCAGGGAAAAAGAGTAATTGTGAAAATTGTCAATAGTTCTCAGGATATTTCTTTGAGCGAGCGCGATCGCATTTTTGAGCGCTTCCATCGCGGCGACTCCACACAGATCCAAAAAATAGAAGGATCGGGATTGGGGCTAAGTTTAGCAAGGGAAATCGCACGGGCCCACGGCGGCGATATAAAACTAGATGCTGCCATACTGGGTCAAACAGGGTTCATACTGAGCTTACCTGTGGGCGATCGCGATTAACCTTATAGCAGTGAAGCAGGACGAGTTATCTTAGCTAAGACTTTGGCTAATTCTGATTTTAAAGTTAACGGTGCGACTGGGGAAGTTAAGTTTTTGCCCTGTGGCGATCGCCACAGCAATGTAATTCTTTTGGAAGTGGTACCAGACACTCAATCCGATAGAGGTTAAGATTTTATGCCAGTCATATCAAGTCCGGTTAAATAGATATGGCTTACCCAAGCAATCTTTGATATTGAACCACAAATCATATATTAGAGTAGTAAAAAAGTTCTATCTAACTGCGATCGCCTCATGTCCCCAAAGACTCATACCAACTTCCTCGCAGCCTTCGAGCCCAATCAAGTCTACCAATCGCTCACAGAGGGTCGCATAACCAGTGATGTTTTTCAGGCGGGTGACTTAGTTTTACCTTCAGGGCGTATTATTGCGTGCGACCCCGGTTGGCTGTGGTGCAAAGACGTTGACCCGTTTAGCAGAACCGTTCCACCAGGGCGCTATCCTGTGTTGCTAAGTGTGGTTGACTATTGGACCATTGCCTGTGCGATGGTTAAGTTTTGCTCTGAATCCCCTGTCCGTTGGGAGATGGCTCTGCGTCCAGGTGAGGATTTGGCCGAGTTAAGACGGAATCAGTTTTTTACCTATGGTGTTGATGCGGGACTGGGATGTTTTGTCGATCCTCAGGTAGTTGAGCGACGTTCTGATGAAGAATTGCAGTGTCTAGTCGAGGATGCCATTGAACAAAAGATTCAATTGGCTCACTGGCTAGCAGCTCAGGAGCTGGTAACTCTATTGACCTACCCATCTCAGCAAATTGTGGATCACAGTGGCTTCAATCTCACCCTAGACCCCGATATGGACACTTTCAATCTTACCCTAGACCCTGATACTGGGGCCAATGCGATCGCATTTGGAAGTGGATACGGGGATGGTAGCTATGCCAGTTATTGGGGGTTCACAGCCGATGAGGAACTGGCTTGTTTGGTCACTGATTTCCGGGTACTGCTTGAGCACATCACGGAAAATATCGAGATTGAAGTTACAAGCTTCCTAGAAAAATCCATAGAGCATCGTGACTTGGATCGGCTTGAGATGGCTATAAGACTCAGCGTTAATCGCCCAAGTTGGGTTCAGCTTAGTGATGATTTCATCAACGATCAACCCAGCAACCCAGATTGCATACTGGTTTTGGAAGGACAGGGGCGCCAGCCTTGGAGCGTCAATTTAGAGCCGGGCGGTCGATTTTCCGGCTGTCCTATGATGATGGTTTCAGAATGGATAGAAGAGGATAGGTGGTACAGAGAATATTGGTTCAATGAGCCGTTGCAAGCCAATGCAGTATTGAAGATCACACTTAATTCTGAGGTTTATCCACTTCAACCTGTGACAACAAATGCGTGATTGTGCCCCGAATCAATGACTTCTCCAATTTCTCCCGCTCGCCGTTTTTTTAAATATCGAATTGCCCTGCTCATCAGTATAATCGTGATTATCCCTTTAGGTTATGTGGTGAGATTTTCTCGCGGCCCTGCACCGGAATGGTTCAACGACTCTTTTGGGAGCATAGCTTATGAGGTATTTTGGATTTTGCTGGTAGTTTTGATATTGCCGCGATTTTCGCAAATTAGGGCGGCTGTAGCTGTGTGTCTAGCTACCTGCGGAGTAGAGTTTCTCCAACTGTGGACTCCTCCGTTTTTACAAGCAATGCGAGCTACTTTACCCGGAAGGCTGATTTTGGGAAATCACTTTAGTTGGTCCGATTTTATCTCTTATTGTGTGGGGAGTTTTTTAGGTTGGTTGTGGGTGCGGTGGCTTCATTTCACTTGCTTCCGCTTGTAATTTGTACAGCATTTAAATTGTATATTTCCATGACCATATTCAAAATGGTCAAATCCTCTCCCCATCTCTCGAACACCATAGACAATCTAGATGCACAAAAGCTTAATGATATGGTTGCGGTTATTTTCACTTTAGCTAAGCGATCTGGTTAACTTAGAATTGAGAATTCTTAGGAGTTGAAGTGGGAGCTATATTTCCGCGATCGCGCCACAGCAACAATGGAATAGTTAATGTTCCTAAAATCATCACAGTTCCAGTCATAATCCAAACTAGCACACGATTTGGGCGATAATCACCTCGCTCAATTTGCCAGAAAACTCGATTATAACGCCATGCTGCTAAGGGAATGACCGCAATCCCAAAAACGACCAGACTCAGCCCTAAAGTTTCGGAGTTGAAGAAGGGAGGGGAGGAAACTTCTTGCTGAGTCACTGTAGCTTGAAATTGACGCAGAAATAAACTGAATCGAGCGATCGCCAACCCAAAACCAATTAAACCGATTGAAGTTCGTAACCATGCAAGAAAGGTGCGTTCATTTGCCTGATGTTCGCGCTGTCGGTCTATTTTAGCACCCTTGTTCATCAGCCCTACCTTTATAAAATATCTTAAGCTTTCCCTCGTTGATTATTGTTTCACTTGTGATTGCGGAGGGAAGTATCGGTATTGCGATCGTGATTCATCATCACCAAAAAATATAGTATCAGTAAATCGACAAAAAAGCGATCGCCTCCATCTCTACCAACAGAAAAGAAGAGGACACAGCATTGCTGTGTCCCTACAAATACCCTAGTTAAAACCCAGTTTAAAAAGACTTAGCCGCACTGCCGGACTGAGCCTTTTTCTCCAACCAATCCTTACCCAATCTAATTGTTACGTCGGACTGCAAAGAACCGGTACTCTCAACCAGCACATCTCCAAAACCCAAAAACTGGCGAATCGCTTGAGCACCTTTAAGATCGCCCTGTTGAGCTACTAGAGTAGTTACCTCCAGCGGTTCGGGCCAAGCTTTATAAACCTGAACATTCCGATAACCTGCTTGAGTCAAATTATTGACAAAAGCTTCAACAGCCGATGGATCTCCGGTACTATCTTGAATCGCCACCTTCAGAAAAGTCGAATCAGCATTCTCAATTGTCCAAGTATTTTGGCCGAAGTCAAAATGTTCCGCCACCAGAGTTTCGATGGCATATTGGTCTGGCAACCAAAAACTTGACTTGTAGTCCTTAGAATCGCTAAATTTACCGGGAACCATCAACATCTGCACGCCGGCGCGATCGGTTTGAGTAGCAAAACCAGCCAAAGCCACTAATTCTTCTATACTCAAATTCGTGTCAAGGTGAGACTGAATCACCGACAAAATCTTCGGCAAGCGAGAAAGCAAACCTACATTTACTTCCTGTTCTACAAAAGCCCGCATCAACAATTGCTGGCGCTGCACCCGCCCGATATCGCCCAAATCGTCGTGCCGATAAAGCAAATATTGCACGATTTGTTCGCCGTTGAGTTTCTGCTTGCCAGCCTTTAAATTTATATATAAATGCTGGCTTTCATCGGTATACTTCATGTCCTTAGGGACATTAATAGTAATGCCACCAAGTGCATCTACCAAACTTTTGATGCCTTGAATATTGACTGTGACATAGCGGTCAATTCCCACGCCGCCCAAGAGTCCGCTGACTGCCTTCGCTGACGAAGCTGGGCCCCCGTAGTAATTAGCTTCGTTTATTTTCACCTCGCCCCTACCTTCGACATAGGTGCGGGTATCTCGCGGAATGGAAAGCACGCTTAACTTTTTATTTTGAGGGTCAAACCTGACCAACAGCATGGTATCGGTTAACCCCTTGAAAGAGTTCTGCCACACCTCGTATCCCAGCTCCTTATCCGCATGGCCATCGATGTCTGAACTCAGAACTTTAAGTCCTAAAACTAAAATATTAACTGGGCGAGTCAGCTCCGGCATCTTCATGTTGAGCTTTGCCATGTCGCCTTGAGAAAATACCGCCGCTTCTTCAGGGCTCAACTTTTGTTGCTGAAGCGGCGTTGTGGAAAGCGAGACGGCTAGCAACGCTCCGGCTGTGGCTGAGAGCATGGCTACTCCCGCCAAACCAAAACCAAAACCCAGCCAGCGGCCTCGATGGGGCTGGGAAGTTTTTTTGGTGGCAGGTTGAGCGGTTGATTGTTGGATAGGGTCTTGATTAGGAATTTTTTGAGCTGGCACTGGCTTCCTCACACACAACAAAAATAAAAAAAGATAATGGCAATATGTAGTATCAAGCTGAAGACGCAATCAATCAATACCGTAGGGGCTTAAAAGAACCCTAAATTATGATAAATGTTTGCCCACCACTTGCTCGGCTACGCGGCTAATTCCGGGCAACCATAGCGGTTGACGCTTCCAGAGGCGAACCATCAGTCCCAGAGCAACGATGAAATAGCTGGTTGTTAGCAGGCTACTCATTAATAACATGGGAAGTGTCGGAGATTCCGTAGAAATCGCTCCAGCTTCTAAAAGAATGTGTCCTAAGAGCCAACTAAAAGCAAGGGCAATTGCCAAGCGGCTGACGGCTTTGCGTTCGGGGGTGCCCTGACGACGGTAAAGAGTCCACAGGGCGGGGAAAAAGCCGATGACTGGGATCATTAATACAAACAGACTGGCACGATCGAGTTCAGGATTTTCTAAGGGATCTCTATTTTTCATAATTCGCTACTCAAAATTTGCAGAAGGTCAGATTTTGCACAAAAGTTATTTGTTAGAGGGAAAATTTATATCCTAAACCAAAATTCGGAGAGCTGGGGTGGTGCGATCGCCAAACTTGTCTGTCAGAGGCAAAATTTTTCTGCCATCCCAATCTCGCGACCGATCGTTGGCAACTTTTCGACCCGGAGACCCGTATTTTGATAAACTGGATACAGCACAGCAGTCAGGAGAACAGACTTAGCCATGACCCAATCCCAAAAACCCATCGTTATTGCTCCATCCATATTATCAGCCGATTTTAGCCGTCTTGGAGAAGAGATTCAGGCTGTCGATCGAGCTGGGGCTGACTGGATTCACGTAGATGTGATGGACGGTCGCTTTGTTCCTAATATTACTATCGGGCCGCTGATTGTTGAGGCAATTCGCCCTGTTACTACCAAGGTGATCGATGTCCACTTGATGATTGTGGAGCCCGAGAAGTACGTCGAGGACTTCGCTAAGGCTGGTGCTGACATTATTTCGGTTCACGCGGAACACAATGCTTCGCCTCACTTGCACCGCACCCTCGGCCAAATTCGGGAATTGGGCAAAATGGCTGGTGTGGTTCTGAATCCTTCGACGCCGCTGGAGTTGATCGAGTACGTGCTGGAACTTTGCGATTTGGTGCTGATTATGAGCGTCAATCCCGGCTTTGGCGGTCAAAGTTTTATCCCGGCTGTTTTGCCGAAAATTCGCCAGTTGCGTAAAATGTGCGACGACAAGGGCCTCGATCCTTGGATTGAGGTAGATGGCGGTTTGAAGGGGAACAATACTTGGCAGGTTCTGGAAGCAGGCGCAAATGCGATCGTCGCTGGTTCTGCTGTGTTTAAGGCGAATGATTACGCAGCCGCGATCGAGGGTATCCGCCACAGCAAGCGTCCGACTCCTGAGTTGGCTGCGGTTTAATCAAAGATTTTTCGAGTTTTTCTGGTTTTTCTCGTTCCCAGCCTGCTTTGGCTGGGAACGAATTTTTAGACTCGGTTTCCAAGAGTGATGAATTACTTATTTGGAGACAGAGGCGAGAATGCTTTCCATCTCAGAAAGCTCGATCGCGCCGGAGAAAGTTTGGCCGTTCATAATAAAAAATGGAGTGCCTTCAATGCCCAGTTGTTGAGCAAGTTGCACGTCTTTCTGAATGGCGGCTTCGGCAGCAGGGCTGTTGCGATCGGTGTTAAATTTATCTAATTTTAGATTGAGCTTTTGGGCGATCGATGTGTACAATGGTTCGCCTAACTCTTTCTGCCCTTCAAACAAAGCGCTGTAGTATTCCCAAAATTTGCCCTGCTGTTGGGCAGCCCAAGCTGCTTTAGCTGCTGGCAGCGCTTGAGGGTGAATTGAAGTCAAAGGAAAATGCTTGTAAGCTAAAGTAACTTTGTCCTGGTGTTTTGCCATAAACTGCTTGACAGTATCGTGAGCGCGCGCGCAAAACGGACATTGAAAGTCAGAGAATTCTAAAAGTACAATCTGCTGCGAAGCTGATCCCGTGCTGGGAGAATCCCCGATCGCAGATTTGGGATTAGTTTTCATCTCCTGCAAAAATGACTGCTGCGCTGCTTTAAGAGACTGCTGCTGCTGTTGCTGGTACGCTTGTACCGACTCTATAATTGCTTGCGGGTTTTCGCGGATAATCTGCAATACTTGCTCTTTCAACTTGGGATCGGCTGAATTGCCAGCCGCTGACTGCGCGGGGGAACAACCGATAAATACCAGGCAACCTGCCAGGAGTACAGCCAAGCAGAAAGCTTGCTGGGTGCGGAGTTTTCGCCAAATAGTGGATACGTTCATCTTTTTTTCTGATTCACGGCAACACTTAATCCTACATTTAATTTTGCGGAGTGTCAGGTATACCGCTGTTGACTGCTGTGCAGTTATTTTTATCTGCGATCAATATTTATTCAGTAGCAATCGGTAATTCGTAGTCGGTAATTGCCAAGGGGTGTTAATCACCCGAATACCGACTAACCTAATAATTAAGATTTAAATCATTGGAATTTATTATAATATAATCTCCCCTCAAACGATCCCAACAAAAAAGGTTTGTAGTGAGGACTTTAGTCCAATGGCACTGAAAAAGTGAACTCAAAAAAATCTGTAAGGCAATATATATATAGATCATTGCCTTAC
>NZ_JAUBUI010000212.1:0-1525 GCF_036705385.1 Microcoleus sp. B3-A4
GTAAGGATTCAGGTCTTTGATTGGGGAACAAGAGAAGGCATGAAAAAGCCACAAGAATGGGCAGATATAGCATCACGGAAAAAAGCTATTGCGCTTTTACCCTGAAACCGACAAGTCTGAATCACAGATAACAAATCAGCAGTTTGTTCAAACCGAGACATTGACCGGGAGCCCCCAGATACCTTACGTTTAGTCACGGCTAATCGCAAAGAACGTTCTGCCAAATTATTATCAGGAGGAATGGATGGATGGTCTAAAAAGTACCACCACTGTTGCGCTTTCTCACGCAACGAGCGCAGTAACAGTCCTGCAGCATGACCAACATGACCTTGCCAAGTATTTAACAATTCTGCCAACCTGGTCTTAAAGTCCCTTGCCCAAGTGTGATAATCAAGCTCTTGGGGGTGTTCCCGCCATTTTCGATGTTGTCGAAATGCCTCATCAATTAATTCCAAAAATGCAGAAGCGACGACAGTGTTATTACCGTGGTCCATTTGCAAAACTTTCTTAAAATGTCGCCGTAGATGGGCTAAACATTTCTGCTGCGCTCCCACAATCACACCGTTATAGACGCTAAAATCATCGGAACTCAACACACCAGCAAACTCGTTCCCCAGCATTGTCTCTAATTCGGCTCTACTGCGAGTGTCTGCGGCATGAAACAGGCAAAAATCTTGACCTGTGGCTGTCCACAACCATTCTTTGACTCCCTTGACACACCACGGAGTTTCATCGACATGGACGTTGGCTTGCAATGGTGCCCATTTCCATAGCTCTTCAACGGCAGGCTTTACAGCATCAGCTACCCGCGCATTCGTTGCTTGTAAAGTACCGATCCCAATTTCAATTCCACCTAATTCCCGTAGAAATTCTTGTTGTTTTTCATAGGATATGTGCCCATAATTACCTAACCAGCTCAATAATGCTTGTAGGTCGATGCTTAAGTCTTGTCCTGGAACTATCCCGGATGCTGGTGCACCCATCACCATTGCTCCGCATTCATTACATTGACATTTGACTCGTTGATATTCCACCACTTCAATTGGTAAGGCTGCTAAACACACTACTTGCTGCTTGCTATAACCAATCGCATCACTTAATTCTCTGCTACCACAATGCTCACAAGAGTCAGGAGTGCTGATTTGATATCTATCTACTCGCCCAAATCCTTTTCGGGTTTTACCGATATGTCCCGGCTGTCCTCCTGGTTTGCGCTTTGCCTCGAACTCTGACTCTTTGGAGTTGTCAACTTTGGCTGTCTCTGATTTCTGTATCAGATCGCTCGATGGTGGTTTCGATGATGTTTTACTATTGCTGGGCTGTCTCTCTTTGAGGTTTTCGAGCTCTTGTTGTAATTTTTCAATCAGCTTTTGTTGGGTTAGCACAATTTTGACCAGCTCCTCACGGCTCAACTGGTCAACTATTTCTAATTTTAGTGCTGCTGATGACTCTGGCTTTTCGCTCATCTGACTACATTACCATATTTTTCGGCTCTCAATGAACTATTTTTTACCTGAATCCTTAC
>NZ_JAUBUI010000213.1:0-1479 GCF_036705385.1 Microcoleus sp. B3-A4
CGTTGCCGTTCTTGTATGGACGTTTGCCAGTCTTTGGGCGATCGCACTTTTTTACCTGCTTAGTCTAAACTCCAATCAGCAAGCGGATGGCGTAGTGCAGCAATGCCGATGAAGCTTCATCGATCCACTGAATGTCATCTAAAATTACCAGCACCGGAGTTCGATCAGCATATTCAGCCAGCAGTTGCACCACTGCATCAAATAGATGACTGCGTTCGCGCAAGGGTGCCGGAGGCATATCGGGCGAGGCTGGCGCTGGTTGACCGAGTTCTGGGAGCAAGAAACCTAGCTCCGGCGGAATGTTGCCTGTGGAGGGCATCGCGAGCGATCGCAGCGCATCGATCCAGATGCCGTAGGGTCGCACCATCTCGGCCGCAAATCCGCGTCCCCACAGCACTTGCACCGCCTGTTCCATCGATCGCAGCTCCTCCAGCAAGCGAGTTTTGCCGATTCCGGGTTCGCCCGCGAGCAAGAGCACTGGCGATGCCTCAGCGCTGGCGATCGCGCCGCAGTTCGCAAGCAGTATGGGGTTTGCCCACTGTTGAATCGAGGCCCATTCGCGATCGCGTCCCACTAGAGGCGACAAAGCCACAGGCGAGGGAAACAAATTCGTTTGGGGCGGTCCGGCGGAGTGAGAGGATGGTTGAATGTTGGGGGCTGCCTCTTCCAGCAACAGTTGCTCGTAGAGCTTGCGAGTGTTCGCACTAGGGTCAACTCCTAGTTCCTGGCGCAGCAAAGTCAGGCAGCGGTGGTAGACTTGCAGTGCATTGGCGCGATCGCCGTTCAAATGGTGCGATCGCATCAAAGCTGCGTAGCTGGTTTCGTGCAACGGATCGATCTCCAGTAAGCGCTGTGCAGAGCGGATTGCAGCCCGATAATCACCCTGAGCTTCCGACAGGCGAGTCAGAGATTCGAGAGCATGGAGCAATTTCTGTCGCAGGTGTTCGCGCTCTGGAAAAATCCAATCATCATCACAACTCGGCAGCAAATCACCGCCGTAAAGCGCGATCGCTTGCTCCCAGGCTGTTCTGGCACCGTTAACATCTGCGGCTCGTTCCGCTGCTTCTGCGGAGGCGAATGCCCGTTCAAACTCAGCCACATCCAGCAAGAAAGAGGCATGGGGATTCCATTGCAGGGTTTTGGCATCCGCCAGCAGGTAGCGATCGGCCTCGGGGAGTCCCTGACGCAGGTGATGCAATTCCCGGCGCAAGTTGGTGCGAGCTTGGGCCTCGGTTGAATCGGCCCAGAATTGAAAGGCAAGCCGCTGACGGGTTTGCGGGATATCGCGATGCAGTACCAGGTAAGCCAACAAAGCTTGCGGGCGCTCTGTGGTGACACCGACAACGGGCTTGTCTGCACAGGGAAGGCAGAATCCGCCTAGTAGTTTGATATCTAAGGTGGAGTAAGCGTTCAGGGGTATAAAGAAGACGAAAAACCACCCCCAAAATCAAAGAATAAAATTAGGCAGCAGTCAACAAG
>NZ_JAUBUI010000080.1:0-27196 GCF_036705385.1 Microcoleus sp. B3-A4
GCATTGGTTAGATAGGATGCTTTTTACAAAGGGTATACTTAGCTATTTTACTATGGTTGTACTACCGGACATGATATTAGGTGTCAGTGATACTGGATTTCAGGCAACTTACCCGGCTAATTCTATGACTTTGGTTGCGATTCCCAAAGCGTAATACAAAATCCCTCTTATTCTTAGTCCGCGTAGGCAGACTTTGTGTGTGTAGTAGCGGTTTCAACCGCCGAGTATCTATTAAGCATCGACCATCCAAGCAATACACTTTTGCATTTGCTCGCGCATTGTTTCTCGCTCAGCATAATACCTGCGGCCGTGTCCCGGCAACACCCATTCAAAGCCATAATTAGCCAAATTCTCCATAGATTTGATTTGTTCCCGCCAAGAATACCAACAGACTTCGCGAAAGCCAACTAGCTGCTGCAAACTTTCCGACCAAGCAAGATGATCGCCAGTAAACAAAAACTTTTTATTGTAAAGCAAAACTGTGTGACCTTTCGTGTGACCGGGAACAGGTATAATCAACAAATCATCTGCGATTTGATGCGGTTCACTGCCCGACAATTGAATTTCTACACTGCGAGTACCCGCGTTAATTTCGTCAGCATGGAGAATGCGATCGCACCCAAAATGATCCTGGTATTGTTGATGATCTGCCACATCGTCGCGGTGAGTCAAGTACAGATAGCGAATGCCGCCCATTGCTTCTATGTTTTTGACTAGCGGCGGCACAAAACGGGGAGAATCAACCAAAATGTTTCCTTCTGGGCGGACTATTAAGTAGCTGGCTGCGGCGTAGGATTTCTCTGAATGGTAGCCGCAGTGGTAAACATTTTCTGCTACGAGGGCGGGCAAATTTTTCTGAACTTCTTTGATGCTTTTGGGTTTTTCAACAGTGCCGATCGAACTTGTAGGACAAGACAAAAGGGCCGCGAGCGCTCGCCTTTCTTCCATCTCGTTAGTTGGCTGGTGGTAAACCGCAGACTGTTCACCCTGTTGAGTAAATACTTCAGGTGCCATCCACCGACAAGTATCACAATCAATGCAGGTACTGTCTACATAAAAGTTACCGTTAATATTTTCAGTACGCCTCCGATTAATGTTAGCCATTTTTCTACCTCTTAATAACCCATATAAATTATGGTAACTTACTATAACGAGTACCCCCCACATCCCGCCGGGGTTTAAACCCCCGTCTCACAGCACAAGTCGGTTAAAACTTAAATCGGCGTTGCTGAATACAAGTATGAATTCAAGTTTTCGGAATGGCTATAAGCCAAGTAGGGTGAGTTTTGTAACATCAAGCGAAAAGTTTATTCATACCGTGAATCAGCAACGCCCTTAAATCTTGCACAATTGTCAAGAACGGGCATCTTGCCCGTTCCACAAAAGATAAATTTTCTTGTGGAACAGGCATCTTGCCTGTTTATAAAAGGCTAATTGAGAATGGTGCAACATATGAGTTAAAACTCACCTCTTGCACCATTGTCAAGAACGGGCAAGATGCCCGTTCCACAAGAGATAAATTTTCTTGTGGAACAGGCATCTTGCCTGTTGATAAAAGGATTATTGACAATGGTGCAAGATAAGTTTCAATCAACTATTCTACTGCTGCTGCTCCGCTGGAAAAGCACCCGCTTTCACCGCCACAGTGACAGGTTGTCCGCCGCGGCTTAATTCAAGCTGCAGATCGCTGCCCACTGTACTTTTCTCAACAATTTCTTGTACGCTGCCAGCATCGCTGACTTCTTTACCGTTGATTTTCTTGATCACATCGGCAAGGCGAACTCCAGCTTGTGCCGCCGGAGAATTTTTCGCAACTCCCAAAACTAACACGCCTTTATCTTCAGTCAGCCTCAATTTGGTGTTGGGATTTTGATTAAATTCTCTCTTGATTTCGGGAGTAATGCTCAACATCCGAACGCCGAGATAAGGATGTTCGGCTTTTCCTGCTGTTACTAATTGGTCGGCAATTTGTTGTGCTCGATCGATCGGAATAGCAAAACCCAATCCTTGAGCGCCTTGAATAATCGCCGTATTCATACCGATAACTTGACCGCGCTGGTTCAGCAGCGGGCCACCTGAATTGCCGGGATTAATCGCAGCGTCGGTTTGAATAAAGCTGACGCGCTTGTCGGGAACGCCGACATCGGCGCTAGAACGGCCTGTAGCGCTAATAATTCCCACAGTCACAGTATTGTCCAAACCGAGGGGATTGCCGATCGCGATCGCCCATTCTCCCGGCTGTAACTCTTCAGATTTGCCCAAATTCACCACAGGCAAATTGTTAGCTTCTATTTTAACAACAGCCACATCAGTAACTGTATCTACGCCTAAAACTTTGCCGACAAATTCGCGACCATCCTTCAGTTTTACCGTCACCGTATCCGCCCCGTTAACGACGTGAGCGTTAGTCAAAATGCGGCCATCAGAACCAAAAACAAAACCCGAACCAGAACCCCGTTCTACCCGATTTCCCGGCGCAATCGGAGATTCTGAACCGAAGAAGCGGCGGAATTGCTCGGGTATCTCATCTGGAACTTGGTTCGTCACCGTGCGAGACGAATTGATCCGCACCACTGCCGGGCCAACTTCCTGCACAACTTTAGTAACAAAATTAGAGTCTTGAGAGGGCAGTATATTCGCAGGCAATGCTGAAATTGGCGCTGTAGTTGAAGGTTCAGCTTGAATGGCGTTAGAACTTCCAGGAACTTGAGAAGTTAGGGCGTTACACCCAACAGTTGCGGTGGAGCCGAGCAAAAGAAGGGATAAAAAAGCAAGTTTTTTCGGCAAATAGAAACGGCTAGAACGCTGAGAGTCAGCAGGCATATTTTTGGTTGACATAGTATTGATTTGGTGATAGTGAGAGCGAGAGTTATAATTATGGTTTTGCATTTTTAGTACCTACTGTAATTAATTTAGAACTAAAGGGTCTTTAATTTTAATTCAAGCATTTATGAGATCTACTTGACTGGTGGGGTTTACCCTACAAGCTGGGGTAGAAACCGGACAGTCGCAGGAAAATTGTGTGTGGGTTGCAGCTTTTGAGTGCGATCGAACTGGGTCTGCACTGGCGAATTGCTGTCTGAGTGCGATAATACAAACTACGATAGCCAGCTCGCATATTCCGCATTTCCCGCGAAGTTTTCACAGGATTGATATCCGAAGTCAACAACAATCCTGCACTCAAAAAAACCAGGATTCTCGGCAAAATCTTCGTTGTGAGCGATCGACGTTAACGTAGAAACGGAGTTTTTAACCCCGCCTGCATCCAGGAAGGATAGCCGCTAAAGCAGCGGAAAGCCTCACCCTAAAGCAGGAAGTAAAAAACCTGTAAAGCCTCAAGCTAAAGTACCGACTAAACCTAAATCAAGATAGCCTGCAAAAACTCTCTTCAAATCTAAAAATTGAACCTATGGAATAATTTTATTGCTCCATAGGTTCAATGGAACTAACCGAATCGACTTCCCTCGACTTGTTCCTCGAAATTTCCAAAACATCAACAGTATTCTTAATAAAACCAGCCATCGGCACAGCAACTAACAAACCTGCTATTCCTGCCACCTTAACCCCCACCAGCAGCGCCACTAAAATCCACACAGGATTGAGACCGATAAAACCGCCTAATAACCGAGGAGCAACCCCGCTTTCAATTATTTGCTCAATTACTGTAGCGACAGCTAAAACTGTGACGCCGAGCCAAAAGTTGTTTAATGTGATCAGCAAACTGACAATGCAAATACTGAAAGGTGCCCCGAAGGGAATCATAGTCATTACACCCACACCCAAACCGAACAGAAGTCCGAAGGGAACTCGCAAAATTAAAAAAGCAACAGTGATAGACAGTCCCATCAAACCCGCCAAAGTTGCTTGCCCGACGAAGTAGTTGTGGAAGCTTCGCGCCAGCAACTCTCGCAATTGAAGACTCTGCTTGGAGGGAAACCATTTAAACAATCCTTCCCATACGCGATCGCCGTGCAAGAGCAAGTAAAATGTCACCACTATTGTGAGGAGGAAATTCAACAGACTGTCTGCAGCACCCAAGCCAAATTTGAGAATTTCGCCAGTGAGAGACTGCAATTGAGCTGACAGTCGATCGCTCAATTGGGTAGTCAAACCGCTGACATCAATGCGGAGATTGCGATTTTCCGCCCACTTGTTGAACGCTTCAATCTGTTCTGTGCCAGAAACTATCCAAGTCGGCAGTCTGGTGGCGAGTTCAGTGATTTGGTTTAGCAGAATGGGGGCTAGAGTCAGACCTAAAACCACCAATACCAGTAAAGTCAAAAACAATACCGACAAAACTGCTCGATCGCGCTTCAAGCCGTATCTGTGCAGAAAGCGCACTGGATAATCTAGCAAAAAAGACAGCACTGTAGCCACTACCAAAACTGTAATCAGGGCGCGAAAATATTCAAAGACTAGGAGGGCTAACCAGCAGTTGAGTACCGCTAGGGGAAATACCAGTCCGTAAGTCCACCACTGCGGCAGTTGAGTGAAACGTCTCATCTAAGTTAACCGAGTTAAAATTTGAGATGAAAGATGTGAGATTGACGCTGCTATTCGCCGTTCTCGCTTAAACATTTTAGGGTGCATTTAATTTATACCCGACTGCTGAAAATTCCCAGTCGATCGACCAGCAGCGAAAATTTGGTTGCTGGCAGGCAGTGCCTGCCACAACCATGTTATATCGTTTCCGCTGGTATGGATATATCACCCGCGAAAAAAATATTTGTTGCTGTTGGCAAGGCAGCAGTTTGCAGCGCACGATTCAACCTTTTTCCCCGTGCCGTTCGAGAGCTAATTGAATTAAACGGTCTACTAATTCCGGGAAAGAAATGCCGTCCGCTGCCCACATTTGCGGATACATACTGGTAGCTGTAAAGCCGGGAAAAGTGTTGATTTCGTTAATCAAAACTTCTCCGGTGGATTCAATGTAGAAAAAGTCTACTCGCGCTAAACCTGCCGCGTCTATAGCCAAAAATGCTTGCACTGCCATTTCTTGGATTTGGGAGACGATCGCACTGCTGACTTTTGCCGGGATTGAGCAGTCGGCTTGTCCCTGGGTATATTTAGTTTCGTAGTCGTAGAAATCGCTTTGGAAAGTAATTTCTCCCACCGTTGAAGCTTGGGGATTATCGTTACCCAAAACTGCACATTCTAATTCTCTAGCAACCACACCCGCTTCGACAATTATCCGCCTGTCGTAGCTGGCGGCGCTGTCGAGAGCTGCTTCTAATTCAGCGCGCGATCGAGCTTTAGAAATTCCCACTGACGATCCCAAATTAGCTGGTTTTACAAAGCAAGGATAGCCCAACTCAGCTTCAATTTGGTCGCACAGTTTGGGGAAAACGCAAGGATTAGACCAGATTTGTGAACGGTTGACAGCGATGTATTTTACCTGTGGCAAACCAGCCTGAGCAAAAGCCATTTTCATCGCAATTTTATCCATTCCCAGCGCCGAACCTAAAACCCCGGAACCGACAAAAGGAACTTGCATTAATTTCAGTAACCCTTGCACAGTACCGTCTTCACCGTTTGGCCCGTGCAAAACAGGGAACCAAACATCTACGGCATTAAAATTAGGAAACTGTCCAGCGGGAGAGTCGTCTTGTCCTGTTTGTTCCTCTATTTCCAGAGGTTTTCCGCTGGCTAAGACTTGTTGAGGTAATGTTCCCGACAGCCAGCGGCCGTTTTTTTGAATGTAAAAGGGCAGAACTTCGTATTTAGAGGCATTTTCGTCAGCAGCGAGGGCACGGGCGATCGCCCGCGCCGAACTAATTGAGACTTCGTGTTCGCCCGATCGCCCCCCGAACAATAGCCCGATCCGCATCGTTGTCATTTTTCACTACTCCTAGGACTTTTCGACAAATATACACGCAGTTAGCGCAGCTAACGCAGAGACGAACCGCTTTAAGATTATTTATCTCCTCTGTTCCACTCTTCGTCTCTCTCCTCTGCGATCTCTGCGGTTAAAATCCCCCTCCCGCCTGTGAAAAGCCTCAATTCCCCCCCGGCCATTTTCAGTTAAACCGTCCCCAGAATCCACAGCAAACAGCCACATTTTATCGAAAATAGCATCATTCCCCTCCGCATTCGATTCCGGTTTCTTGCCCTGGCTTGAAACAGTTGATTACCTTCATCGTCTATCAGCGCAGCCCGATATTCCCGGAGTAAACATAAACGGTCAATACTCTAGTCATGCTTATTTTTAGGAATAGTTATTGGCAGCCAAATGCCAATTAGTTTCAGCATAATTTGCTGCTGATGTTAGATTCCTTCTTACCACCAATCTAGTTGCGATTTAACACCCTACACTTTATGTTTTGAGTGTTGAGTTGGCAAACATTATTTTTGGTTCAACCCAAAACCCAAAACTCCCAACTATTCCACCATTTCTCCCGTCAAACTAAAAGCGCGAACATCTGTAATTTTAACCCGCACAATTTTACCCGCCAATTCAGCAATATTGCCCTTAAAAAATGTGAGACGATTGCCGCGAGTGCGCCCCATCACCTGAGTTGGATCTTTGATATTTTGGACTTCCACCAAAACCTCTTCAGTGCGTCCGAAATAGCGCTGCGATCGTTCCATCGCCGTTGTTGTCACCACATGATTGATCCGTTGCAGGCGATCGGCTTTCACCTCCTCACTCAACTGATTTTCCCACAAAGCTGCTGGCGTCCCAGGGCGAGGCGAATAAGCCGCAGTATTCACCAAATCGAAACCAACGTCTTCGATTAACTTCAAAGTCTTCTCAAACTGCGCTTCCGTCTCCCCAGGAAAACCGACAATTGCATCCGCAGTAATCGAAGCATCCGGCATATAATGGCGAATTGTATCAATAATCCGGCGGTATTTCTCCTGAGTATAGCCTCGCGACATCGCCTTCAAAATATCATTATCCCCGGACTGAAAAGGAATGTGAAAATGTTCGCAAACCTGCGGTAATTCCGCACAAGCCTTAATCAATCTTTCCGTAAAATAGCGCGGGTGGCTAGTAGCAAATCTGAGGCGATCGACTCCCGGCACATCCTGCACAAAATAAAGCAAATCCGTCAAAGTATGCTGGTGGCTGCCGTCCGGTTTGGTCCCCGGCAAATCGCGTCCGTAAGCATCAATATTTTGCCCCAATAAAGTTACTTCCTTGTAACCTTGACGGCCCAAATCCTCCATTTCCGCGCGAATAGCCTCCGGCATTCGCGACTGTTCAACCCCGCGAACATTCGGGACAACACAATAAGTGCAGCGTTCATTGCAGCCGTAAATTACATTCACCCAAGCAGTCACCTTGCTGTCGCGGCGCGGCTTAGTAATATCCTCCATAATTTCAACAGCTTCAGTCGCCACGACTTGATTGCCCTCAAAAACTTGTTCCAGCAAATCTTCAAGTCGGTTAGCGTGTTGCGGCCCCATTACTAAGTCTAATTCCGGCACTCTCCGCAGCAGCGCTTCACCTTCCTGCTGCGCCACGCATCCAGCTACGATTAAAGTTAAACCCGGTTCTTGGCGTTTGCGATGAGCTTGCCTTCCGAGGTTAGAATAAACTCTTTGTTCGGCATTGTCGCGAATCGTGCAAGTATTGTAGAGAATCAAGCTAGCTTCGTTCGGGTCTTCCGAGAACTCAAAGCCCATATTTTCCAGAATGCCGGCCATCCGTTCCGAGTCGGCTTTATTCATCTGGCATCCGAAAGTAGTGATGTGATAGCGGCGGGGTTTAACGGTCATGGCGAATTGCAGGCAAATAAAAAATATAGGTTTTCAACCTTAACACTTTATTATAACACTTCTCTGTTAAACGACATACGTCTGGGAATTGGGAATTTTAATAATTATAGGGTGTGCAATGCGCCCCTTATCGCTACAAATAGTTTTAGATACCGACAAATTATGCAAAGTCGGGTATCTGGCTATTCTGTTTTTTTAGTGAGATAAAAACTGTAAAATTGTTTTGGCAATACCTTGTGCAGCCAAATAAGGAACCCCATTGCCAACAGTTTTAAACATATTAGTCAACGTCATCTTTGCCGGCAGTGCAAAATCTTTTGGCAGTGACTGAATAGCCAGTGCTTCTGCAACAGAAAGCCGGCGAAGTTTGTAAGGGTGCAAGTGAACTTCGTTATTGCCGTAACAAGCTGTTGGCGAATAACGCCACCGATGCAATCGCTTGAAAGATTTTTTTGAATCATCTCCTTCATCAACGGAAGCAAACCGCTTAAGGCCTGCTTTGGGTTGGAAATAGTGCTTGGCATTGGGATGGTTGAGAACGTCATTTTTTTGGAACCAAAATTCTACCGTTAAATCTTGGGGAATGCCATCAGGACAAGGCACGAAACCATCATCTGCAAAGGCTGTTCTCTCTGGCCAAGGATGAGAAAAAATTTCTGATTTGGGATATAATACCTGACTTTGCCAAGGAAATAAACTTTCGGCTAACATTGGGCTTTTTTCCTCTAGGGAAATGCCCAGATTTTGGACAATTTTTTTTCTAAGTCCAATCAAAATAATTCTATCCCTATCTTGCGGAACTCCGTATTCTATCGCATTAATTAAACGTTCGGCAAAAACGTATCCCGAATCAGCCAACTGATGTTTTAGTTGGCAGTAAAAAGCTTTATGTTTTTTGGTTCTCCACAAACCTTTGACATTTTCAAATAAAAAGAAATCTGGCTGCTGCTGACAAATCAATTCAATGTATGAAGCTGAAAGTTGACCTTTATCTCCTTCCCCACCCCGGTTTTTGCCACCAATAGAAAAGTCAGGACAAGGCGGCCCCGCGATAAACCCCACAATATCGTGATGCTTGCGCGCATCCTGCATCAATTCCCGCAGGCGAAAAGCTGGTTCTCCCCCCACAAGTCGAGTTACATCTGCTTCCTCTCCTTCGCAATATCCGTATTCTGGTAGTGGCAAATTCAGACACTGCCGAGAATAGCGGTATGCTTGCATGAAAGGTGGGAAAATTTCATTGACATACGCTACATTAAAGCCGATCGACTCAAAACCCAGATCGAGCAAGCCTGAACCTGAAAAAAATGAGAAAATACAAGGAGGACGGTGCATTAAAGGATCGCAGCAATTTTGAGTTTAGCTTACTATAAATTATGTTGGGTGCCCCGGGCTCGGTACCCCTGACTATAAATTATATTGGGAATTGGGAATTGGTAGAATAGCCGGGGCGGGTTTATTACATTATTGGTTTGAGGCGATTATTGTAGGTAAAAACCGCCCCTACAGGTATTATTACAACCATTGCCCGCCTCGGAAACGCCAGTGGGGAAACAAAATCCGCATCAGTGTTTGCGATGCCAGATAAATAGCCAGCCACACTAAACTATAATGCAAAGCAAAAGCTCCCAAGTCAAAATCTTGTGCAGGTATTCCCGGCAAACCGATAATTTTGATTAAAAATAGCACAAAAAGTGCTTCCCAAATTCCCGCGAGTAATTGAAACGCGCCTGGCCAATCTCGATCCCAGCGGAACTGCTGAATGTAGATATATAAAGCATCCCAGCCGAGACCAAAAATCGCTACATACCCTAAAATCCAGAAAAAAATGGCTCCAGATTTGGAGGTCATTAAACCTATAAAAAACGGCAGCGTTACTAAAACGCCTACGGTTGCAAATAACAGTAACCGAGTTTGCCAACGGCCGAATAAAGTGGGAGTCATGCGATTTTAGATTTTAGATTTTAGATTACATGGCAAAATTGCTCGATTTTGAAGTGATATTTTAGATTTGAGATTGAATGCAAAGCTTGTTTAAATCTATTAAATCCTGTAGAGTGCTTGTTGCCGAACTTCCTCGTTCAAGTTAGTCGGGAGATTTATTTAAAATCCACTTCAACCACTGTACAGACGATCGCCAAACGCTCAATTTCCGCACACCCGGAACTCGGTTGGCGGCCAGACTTTCAACGGAACGCAAGGCGGCGTATTGCAAGCCCAAAAAACTGTCTACCGGCGCGTAAGGCCCTCCCAAAGTAATCGCGCCTGCTGCGTATACCCGGCCTTCTGTGTTGCTACCAGAAGAATTCCGCAATTCGGGCACTTCAAAATCGTTGTTAACACTCAGCCGGCCCAAACCGTTGAGGGGAAGATTGTATTGAACTACTAAATCGTTTAACAGGGGACTGGTTTTTACCTTAGCGTCCAAACCCGTAGCATCAATAATAAAATCAGCTTCTAACTTAATTTGCCCCTTGAGTTCCTTCTCCTGAATGTACGTCACCGTGCGGTTTTGACTGTCGCGCTCGACTCGCTCGACTTCCCCGAAGGTAATTTGATACCATCCTTGACTTAAACCTTCTTTGACAATCCGCCGCCAGTCGCTGCGCTGGGCTGTGGTAGTGCCGCCCCAGTCGGTGAGCAACTGCGGCCGCAACTCCGGGGCGGCTTGTTCCAAAAGTACGCGGAGTTCCCCGCCCCAGCAAGCTTTCGGCCAGTTGAAAGGTTGAAATTCGTAGTGATTTTCGACTCTTCGCTCAGCGAGTTTAAATTTGTTACCTTGAGGTTTGGGCGATCGCATCAAATGCAATACTTGAATGTTGCGGTTCCGCTGTCGCGCTTCGTAAATCCGCTGCACCACCCGCGAAGCCACAATTCCCCGGCCTCTAATTAACACGCTGCCGCCGCTGGCCTCCAATTTTTCGTAAACGCCGTCGTGGCTTTCATAAGCGTTGACAACCGACTCAAAATCCTGGGTTTTTTCGCGATAAGCTTGCAAGTCGGGCAGAAATTGAATGGCGGGATAGCCGGTGGCTAAGTGTACGTATTTGGCGATTAAAAAAGCGTGTTCGCGGTGATCCGCATTCGATCGAGAATAAGCGATCGCGTACCTGCCGTCATCTGTTTTGCGAATTCCCCGCACTCTACCGTAGCGAAACATCTGATTCCACCCAATTCGATCGACTTCCCTGTCAATAGAATCAAACACATTCCCCGCGCGAGGCGTATAAGTTTCGGCAAAAGTCGGTTCAGCAAACACCTGCCACATCAACTTCAACGACATCCCCAAACGCCCTTTCCGCAATTCCTGCCAAGCTTCCCGCAAAGCATAGGGAGGCCACCCCCAAATGTTGTCTGGACAAGAGTCAGAATTCGATCTTAGGCGTTCCCGCAGCGGAATTTGAGAATTCAGGCACAGACGCAGATAGCGGGCGTAAGGCTGGTTTTCCATGCCCAAAACCGCAATTCGATCGATTTTCACGCCGCAAATTCTCAGCAAATCCACCCAAATAAAGCTGCCCAAACCGCCGCCAACGGCAGCCCAATCAACTTCTGTCACAGGGAGTCCCCTAGATTCGAGCGATCGCATTGACACTTGAGAAGCTTGCAAAAATTCGATCGGCGGAAATTCTCCCCTACTACTTGTTTGAGGAAGCTGCAACATTACTGGCTGCCCCAACGCGGGATCTGGCCCATTGGTGTGCGGGTTAAAGAAAATGTGAAAATTGACCGACGGCGTTTCAGGGGAATTAAGAGCAAAAGAAATGCCGATCGCGTAGGGCCCAACTTGCAGCATATCCCCGTTTGCCAGCACGCAGCGGGTTTGGCGAATGCCGTTAACAAAAGTACCGTTGCGGCTGCCCGTGTCAGTGAGTAGAATACTGTTGCCTTCGGTGCCAATCACTGCGTGAAAGCGAGAAACTTGACTGCTGCTGAGGGCAATTCGAGAAACTCGTTCCCCGTTGATTGTGGCGGGCATAGCTTCAAAAATTCGTCCCAAAGCGATGGGTAAGTCGAGTATCGGGGATCGACAATCCCCCGTAGCTGTATCTGTCCAAGTCAGTCGCAGGCGCAAGGGTTGAGAATTCATGATTATTTTTTAAACATCAGCCGTCGGCTTTGAGCTTTCTGCAAAAAAAGATTTTTGAAGTTGAGGGTGTTTAGCGGATAGCCCGATTTTCCCCTTTTCAAACTCTCACGGAGAGATCACCACACTCGCCGCCGCCGCCAAAGAAGTACCGCACCACGGACATCCCGCATTCAACTGCGCGTAAGACGAAATTCGGCTGCATTTGGGACACTGCAAACCGTATTTTGAAGGCCCCGTCTGCTGAAAGTTACCAGGTGCGGGAGGCCCAGACAGCAAAACTGTCTGGGGCGCGGCTACCTGCACCTCCGTCACATTAACCACCTCGATTTGCACTTGCCCTAAATGGATGTGACTTCCCGAGTTCAATTTTGCTTCGCCTCGGGCGAGAATTTTTCCGTCTACCAGCGGCGGATTGCTTTCGCGCAAATTCCGCACTGCATACTCCTGCAATTCCTGATTAAAAAATATTTCAACGTGCAGCCCGGATACGCTGGGATGCGAAAATACTATATCGCACTTCGCCGGATCGCGCCCTAGTCTCACGGTTCCCGGACTTTTGCTCGGCTGTCCGTTTTCAATTGTCTGAGTTTGACGCACCCCAGCTTCTGTCCATGCTAAAGTTAGCTGGTTTGTCATGATTTTATAGTTAACTCAAAAATATAAAAAAATATTAGCTGATTTATTTTGAGGACGGACTTCCTCACCAAAAAACTTAATTAGAATTATTGACGCCGACTCGATCGAACTTCTAAAAATATTATGTGCAGCTATACAAAAAAGCCCTGACTTCGGGGCTTTTAGTGCTGGTATTGGCTTTTTTTGAGAGACTGAATCGCGCTTGCCAGCTTTTCTTTCCCGCAAAATTATTGACCCCTGTGCAGCTTTGTTAAAAAATTGCTGTTAAAGATTTGCCAGCGATTGCTAAAAACTAATTGCTGTGGGGTTTTCAAATTTGCAAAGCTGTGGTGCGCTAGTGACGAAATTTGGAGGCTGAGCGATCGAACTACCTTGGTAACTTCGATTGCCCCACCTCCTCAAACGTTCACTGTCCTAGTGCTATCTCTCACGCTGCAACTGTGCAATCTTTCATTACAGGGCCAGCCTTGAGAGACTTAAGCTTCGCTCTTGCGGCTTTTCCGACCGCCTTCGCGACCAATTTGAGCCATGTGTTCGCGATTTCTGCTGACAGCTTCGCCGCCTTTTTGACCAGCTTGTCTGGCTTCTTCAGGGGTGAATTCGTGTGCAGTTCCTTTCTCGTGTGCAGCTTTTCCGCCTTTGCTAGCAATTGCGCGCTGTTTTTCTGCATCCATAGAAGCGAATCCGCGTTTGCTTTTCTCAGCCATGACTGTCTCCTTGTTTGTTTCTGATTTTTTAGCTCGATCGCGCCTTCGCCTCCCACTGTCGTGGTTACTCCCAGTCAGTGGTGAGATATCCGACGGTAAATTATGAAACCTCATCAGACGAATCTAAGCTTTTGGTTGAACTCGCAGGATGACTCTTTCATAATTTACAAATGTGAACTAAAAATAGTTCACGCCCGGGCACTATAGTTAGAGCCGCCAATGTTTTAAGCTGGTTACTGTCTTTCAATCATTCTATAAACCTCCCCAACTTTTATACCTCTTTCTCAGGTATAGTCATTCTTTAGTTCGCTGGAAGGATGGAAGTGAAAGCTGATTGGCAGTAGACTCAGAGGATTTTTTGACTTAACCGCGCCACCTCAAAAATTAAAAGTCCAAAGACGGATGCTTTTTTGGTCTTTTTACTTTTTTTTTGATGCTTTCGGCGCTTGCCAGTTATCCCGATGTTAGTTGGTCTGCCGATCGAGTTGTTTCTGGTAAGCGATATTTTGGGGCGCAGCGCAGGACGTACTCGATCGCACTTATCAAGTTTACCTTATGACCTATCGAAACATAAATCGGCTTTACCCCTGTTTGCGTCCTCAGCGCTGCTCCTACCGTCGATCCCTCCAACAGCAATGGTTCCCAACTGCCCCGGTCGAGTCCGACTTCTGAATGTTCTCCAATAAATCGATTTTTGGCAACTCCGATCGTGGCAATCCCTGTCAAAACCCCCAAATGGCAGGCAAGACCGAACCTGCGGGGGTGGGCTAGTCCTTGACCGTCGCACAATATCAAGTCTGGTCTCAAACTGATATTTTCTAAAGCTTCGAGAACTGCCGGCACTTCTCGAAAAGACAGGAAACCCGGAATATAAGGAAAAGTTGTAGGACTGCGAACCACAGCTTGCTGCTGCAACTGTAAGTCAGGAAAGCTCAGAACTGTTACAGCGGCCCGCGATACGTCGTTTGCACTGTCGTAGCCGACATCTACGCCTGCGACGTACCGAACTGTGTCCAGTTGATTGGCGGTAATTACCTCTGACCGAAGCTGTTCTTGAATGGCGATCGCCTCTTCAATTGTCTGCGGCCAAGGGTGTCGCTGCAACATTTTGATTTTTCTTCAACCGTTCTCATCTAAGCTTAACTTATTTTCGGGCATTTTTAAACTCAGATTTTTATCGTTTGTAGCTATAAATTCCTAGCTTGCCCAAGAAGTCTTTTTTTCTACTCAGGTGGGTTGAGCAAGGCCGGCCGATCCCAATTCTACAAATAGAGTCTGTAGGTCGGAGAGTGAAATTCTATCTTTCGCTTGTGCTTGATCCAACCCCCAAAGGTTTTAGCGGCAAGCACCTCCAATCTTCTACTCAAAATTTACAAAAAATACCTATTCGATCCTGATTTTCTAGCTTTCTAGAAAGCTTTCTCTTTCCGATCGCCATTTTATCGCTTGTCCGAGAGCGATCGAGCTATCTATTTACTTCTGCTTTATCTAAAAAGCTCCTCTTTGTCAAGATGATTGAAACATTTATTAATCAATAATCTCACCCAGCTACAAGTGCCATTGTTCATCCCCGCTCATCGAGCTAAGAGGTTCCCAGACCCTCGCCACTATATGACTTTTATGACAAAAAATCAATGAATTTATGAGTTGTTGCCCCCTTAACATGAAGTTATAATCTTAGATAAGATCGAATATAAAACTAACATCAAGTAACACAACATAGGTGAATCAACATATGAAAACCATGAAAAGTGTTCAGTACAACCTAGCTCTCTACATCGTCGGTGGCATCGTCTTCATCATCGCCGCCTTAATTTTAAGACCTTTTGCCCTCGTCGGCGCAGGGGAACGCGGCGTCATGATGCGCTTCGGCAAAGTTCAAAACGCGATATTAGATGAAGGCATCCACCCGATTTTACCGATCGTCACCTCTGTAAAAACTATCAGCGTGCGGGTACAAAAAACCGATTTGAAAGCAGATGCCGCATCCAAAGATTTGCAAAGCATTACTACAGATTTGGCAGTCAACTGGAATGTTGACCCCGCCAAAGTAAATCAAGTTTTCCAACAAGTGGGAGACGAAGAACAAATTGTTACCAGCATTCTGAGTCCGGCAATTTCGGAAGTTCTCAAAGCAGCAACTTCTAAAAAGACTGCCGAAGAAATAATCACTAAGCGCACGGAACTCAAAACAGAAATCGACAACAGCCTCAAAAAGCGTTTGGAACCTTACGGCGTGATTGTCAGAGATGTTTCTTTAATAGATTTTGGCTTTTCTCCAGAATTTAGCAAAGCCATCGAGTCCAAACAAATAGCAGAACAGGAAGCTAAACAAGCAGAATTTACTGTTCAAAAAGCAACCCAAGATGCTCAAGCTGAAATTAACCGCGCTAAAGGTAAAGCCGAAGCTCAACGCTTGCAGCGGCAAACATTAACAGCCGAAATTTTGCAGCAGCAAGCAATTGAAAAATGGAACGGCCAGTTTCCGACAGTAATGGGAGGAGGCGGAACTTTGCCCTTAATTAATATTGCGCCGCCGAGTTCTCAAGCCGCAACTCCTGCTAAATAAGCTGCTGCAGATCGTGATTGCCAGGGCGTGGGGAGAGAGTCTGAGGGGGAGAGAGTCTGAGGGGGAGAAGAATAGAGGGTTTTGCACTGCGGAAGTGAAGACGTGCTTTTTTAAATGCCCAACAGCAAGGGTAGAAAATACAACTAACCACTAAGGTGAAATCCCGCTTACTTAAATGCGGAGATACAATTTACGTTGCGCGAGTCGTGAAAAACGTTAGAGTAAGAAACAATTCGGAAATTGTAAAGGTTTGCTTGAAAGTTCGGCTGATGGGAGATCGGGAGAACCAGTCAATTTCTAATTTAGGTGGAGTGGGGGGTGTAGGCGATCGCCATACTGCGTCAGAAGCCCTGTGGCTGCGCGATCGAGCTTTGGCCGCTACTAGCAGCGGCATTGTGATTGCTGACGCCAAGGCACCCGACTGTCCGATAATTTATTGCAATCCGGCCTTTGAACGGATGACGGGTTACTGCGCCAGTGAAATCTTGGGGCGTAATTGCCGATTTTTGCAAGGTCCGGATACTGATCGAACTACTGTAGCTAAGATCCGCGACGCCTTGCGCCAAGGTCTAGAAATCCAGACACCAATCAAAAATTACCGCAAAGACGGCACTCCATTTTGGGCCAAATTATCGCTATCTCCCGTGCGAGACGACAACGCTAATTTGACTCACTTTGTAGGAGTTCAGTCTGACTTGTCGGAACCACTCTGTGAAGTGCAGCAAGCATTGCAGCAAGCTAACGACCAACTGCAAACGATTTTGGAAGCAGTTCCGGGAACAGTATCTTGGATTAGCTCGGATTTGCGATATTTGGGGGTTAACCAGCACTTAGCCAAACTGCATGGTTTGCGGCCGTCGGCTTTTGTCGGTCAAGATATTGGTTTTCTGGGCGCTAGCTCGGATTTTAACTC
Source organism: Microcoleus sp. B3-A4 (assembly GCF_036705385.1). Taxonomy (NCBI): domain Bacteria; kingdom Bacillati; phylum Cyanobacteriota; class Cyanophyceae; order Oscillatoriales; family Microcoleaceae; genus Microcoleus; species Microcoleus sp. B3-A4. The sequence goes on from NZ_JAUBUI010000080.1 coordinate 16,638, forward strand.
TTTTGTGGTGGAGTTTTTTGCCGGCGACGCTATGGAAGCGGTTAAAGAACTCAACGTTAAGGTACAAACCGACGGGGGAGAGTCCGAGGGGTACTATTTGATTGTGGCTCAAAAGTACGATCGCGGCAAAGCAGCTTGTCTGGTAGGGATTGACATTACCGAGCGCAAGCGGGCAGAAGAAGCTCTGGTGCTGACTCGCAAGGCGGTGGAAAGTTCGAGTGACGCGATCGGCATCAGCGATGCGAACGGCACTCACATTTATCAAAATCAAGCGTTTTCTCAGCTATTTGAATGGGACACCGCAGAGGAATGTAAACTAGCCGGAGGTATATCGGCAGTTTTTGCTGACCCCGCAGTCGCCCGGGAGGTACTCGACACGATCGCCCAGGGTTATTCTTGGTTTGGTGAAATTACCAAACGCACTAAAAGCGGTAAAACTTTGCAAGTGTTGCTGCGGGCCGATGCTATTAAAGACCGCACGGGGAAAATTGTCGGTCTGATTTACATGAATACCGATATTACCGACCAAAAGCGCACGGAACAAGAGCTGCGGCAAAGCGAGAAGCGCTTTCGATCGTTGATTGAAAATGCTAGAGACATTATTGTGATTCTCGACGAGAAAGGCTTTTGCCGCTATGTATCTCCTTCTCTAGAGCGGATTTTGGGCTACCCGACGGCGGAAGTCCTGGGCCGGTCTATATTTGACTTGATTCACCCTGACGAATTGCTGATAGTGGATCAAGTGTTCAAAGGTGTCATGCAAATGCCGAGAGTTAGCCAGGGAATGGCGGAATACCGAGTGAAACACAAGGACGGTTCCTGGTGCGTTTTGGAAGCGGTGGCGACGAATTTGCTCAACGAACCTTCGGTGCGGGGAATTGTGGTCAACTGTCACGACGTGACTGAGCGCAAGATGGCTGAAGAACAACTGTTGCACGATGCTTTGCACGATGCGCTGACAGAGTTGCCGAACCGTGCTTTGTTGACTGACAGGTTGGGGCAAGCTTTTGCCCGCGCCCAACGGCATCCGAGCTATCAGTTTGCGGTGCTGTTTCTGGATTTGGACAGGTTTAAGGTGATTAATGACAGTCAGGGACACCGCACGGGCGATCGGCTGTTGGTGGGCGTGGCTCGCCGTCTTTTGACTTGTTTGCGGCCAGGGGATACGGTGGCGCGTCTGGGGGGAGATGAGTTTGTGATTTTGCTGGATGAAATTCACGGTGTTGATGAGGCGATCGCCCAAGCAAAGGAAATTCTCAAAACGATCGAACGACCGCTTTATTTGGAAGGTAATAAAGTTTTAATTACTGCTAGCATCGGCATTGCTTTGAGTACCGACAAATATCAGTGGCCGGGAGATATTTTGCGCGATGCTGATATTGCGATGTACCGGGCAAAAGCTCTGGGTAAAGCTCGCTACGAAGTTTTTACCAGTGCGATGCACACTCGGGCTGTGGCTTTGATGCACTTGGAACACGATTTGCGGGAGTCGGTTGAAGAACTAAATTTGAAATATTCGATAGTGGATTTCGGATGTGTGGCGGTGGAGGAAAACTCACCGATGAGCGAAATAGAGCGGAAGTTGGATCGTCCGAAATCGCCATTGGCTCCTTATAAATTGGAATGTCCTTTTACTGTTTATTATCAGCCGATTGTTTGTTTAAAAAGCGGAGCGGTTATCGGATTTGAGGCGCTGGTGCGCTGGCTGCACCCGGAACGGGGTTTAGTTTCCCCGATGGAATTTATTGCGATGGCGGAGGAAACAGGGTTAATTACGCCTTTGGGTTTGTGGGTTTTGAACGAAAGCTGCCGCCAAATTATTAAGTGGCAGAGTTTGAATTTACCTGTGGGAAATTTGCCGCTGACAGTCGCAGTAAATCTTTCTGGGAGGCAGTTTGCGGAACCTGAGTCGATCGAGCAAATTAAGCAAGTTTTGCTGGAAACAGGTGTGGACGCTCGCTGTTTGAAGTTGGAGATTACTGAGAGTGTGGTGATGGAAGATGGAGAAGCGGCGGCGGCGATGCTTTCGCATTTGAGAGACTTGGGTATCGGGCTGTGTATTGATGATTTCGGCACTGGTTATTCGTCTCTGAGTTATTTGCACAAGTTCCCGATTAATATTTTGAAGGTCGATCGCTCTTTTGTTACCCGCATCGGGGAAATGGGCGAAAATTTGGAAATCGTGCGGGCGATCGTCATGCTGGCCCGCAGTTTGGGGATGGAGGTAGTGGCAGAAGGGGTCGAAACCGCCGTCCAATTGGCTCAAATGCGGGCGATCGGCTGCGAGTACGGTCAGGGGTACTTTTTCTCTAAACCTCTCGACAGTGAGGCAGCTACAGCCTTGTTGAGGCGATCGCCCAAATGGTGAACTGAACTAAATATTTAACCGGATCAAATTGCTTTATTGTCAATAAGGGCGATCGATTTTTTGGTACTCAATGCCTTGAGTGTTAAAATCAAAATTGAGTATAATAGCAAACTATCGAGATAGGTAAAAATATATGTCTCAATCTATTGTGCCAGCAGTCGAAGAAAAACAGCTCGATACTTCGCCGACCTTAACTTTTGAAGAATACCGATTTTATCAAGGAGAATCTGATGTAAAATATGAACTGTACAAAGGCAAATTAATCCCGATGCCAACAGCCACTATTTTACACATCAAAATTTGCGAATATTTAGTTTACCAGTTGCAGCGTTACCTAGCTGAACACAATCTCGACTTAGTAGTAAAAACCGGTCTGGGAGTGAGAACAGATGAAGATAAATCTCGGATTCCCGATGTAGTTGTCTGCACTCAAAGTCTTTTGGAACAAGCTGCTGCTAGACCAGGTGCAGGTATCCTCGAATTTGATGAAAAGCCGCTGTTAGTGGTAGAAGTAGTCAGCGAAAATCGCCGCGAAGATTACGTAATCAAACGCGGAGAGTACGAATTAGCGAATGTGCCAGAATATTGCATTGTTGACCCTAAAACGGGCAAGCAAAAAATCCGGCTTTTTGCATTGATTGAAGGTGAAGATGGTTACACGTATACAGATTTCTTGCCTGGTGAGGAAATTGTGTCTGTAGTATTTCCCGAGCTGGTTTTATCGGTGGATGAAATACTAAACCCGCCATTGGTAGAGGAGTTAGTTAAGGCAGAAAACGGTCAATTGCGGCAACTCGAACAGGAAGCTGCAATGGAACGTCAACGCGCCCAAGAGGAGCATCAACGCGCTGAAAGGTTGGCGGCGAGGTTACGGGAATTGGGTGTAGATCCTGATGCAGTGTAGGAAATTGGATAAAGTACGCGCGGCGAAGCTATCCCGTGGGGAATCGCCCTTGACGTATCTCAATCATCTAGCGACAAATCACGCAGGAAATAAAAGCGATCGCTCCGCCACTCCTCTCCTTGAATTCGCCCTAAGTAACCCGTCAATGGTGAGGAAAGCTCTATTAAAATTTCGTGCATTTCTTTAAGCTTCAATGGCTGAGGTGGATTTGGATTAGCATAATATGCCCCATCAATAGCATCAACTCCAACATTTTCAACCCCTCTGATTTCTAGACGATTTTTCACGATTTTGACAAGGTGCGATCGCACTTTAAGCTTTTCCCGCACATCGTCAATATAGCGATTAACCTTAGCATCCGCTTCCTCACCAAACGGCTGTTGTTCCAAACAAGGTTTTAACTGTAATAAATCGATCGAACCTGGTTGCTTAGCTTTCAGTTCAACCAGCTTTTGCAATGTTTCCGGGCGAATTACATTCATTTTACTACCAAGAGCTGCTTGATTAGCTGGATTAGTTAAAGGCCCAGCAGCCAAAATAATTTTAACCGATCGATCGAACTTATCTTGACCCAAGTGAGTCAAACCTAAATGAATTAGTTGAGCCGTTACACTATTAGGTACACTTTCATGTTTGCTAGCTTTGCACTCTCCCGCTACTGGATAGGGAGTCTCGCAATAAAAGTCTAAACCACCAGCGCCGCCTGTTGATTCTGGATTGAGGCTAGCTTTCGGATTAGTGTTAGAATTGGCAAAACCTAGCTTTACCAAACTTTTGCGGACTAACTTTTCAAATGTATTACCATCGCTAGAGTTACCAATTTGTGCGATCGCACTTATCCATGCTAAATCCGGGTCTGGTTGTGTTGTGGGTAATTTTTCCGACCAACCTAGAAACATTTTGATTTCTGCGTCTAGTGGTTGGGCTTTTGGGTTGGTGGTGGATAAATGCACTAATGCACTTTGCAACTCTTCCAATTCTGGATGTTCAGGAGGCTCTAGTTTTTCCAGCTTTTGACGGCGTTTGGCAAAGATAGACTCGCTCAACACTGGCGTTGAATCAGTAACATTTAGGGATTTTGGCAAAGATACAAAATTGCCGCTGGGATGCACTGGCATTTCCAGCGGCTGAGGTAGCAGATAAACGCGAAGATGAGTTAGAAAAATATAACGTCGTTGCAGGAGAGTTTGCTGTAATGCCTCTGTTGTCCAGACTGTTAACTGTGACAAAGCCTCTAATGATTCAGGAGCGTTTAGTATTTGGCAAAATTCGCATTTAGCCCAAGCTTTTATCAAAATCGTCTCAGAAGTTAACTGAGAAAATGAGGTTTTAGCAATTGGTAAAAAACTCGATCGGTAGTATTGCTCATGGGGGAGCAAATTAATCGATATATTGGCTGGATATAGGGCAAATGACCTACCAGGCTCGATAAAAATTCGAGGCATGGCTGCAATCACTCGCCCTTCGATTAAGGCTTCCACATCTGGAGCAGATAACTGCAAAGCCGTATCAACAAAAACAGAATAACTCATCCACTTATTGACCTAATAATTTATCAATTGCTTCGTCGAGGTTGTTAATTTCCGTTGTATCAGGTATGAACGTACTTTCAGCTATCTCATTTTCATCAACCAACCCCTCAGGAATCTGACCCGACGGGTCGCTAAGAATTTCACAAATTATATAATTTTCAGTCGCGAGTTTTTTCTGAACAATAAACTCCAGTATTTGCTCTTCGGTTACATCGTACTCTGTGCGAGCTTTGTTGACCAAATAAATGGCTAAGAGAGGCTTGATATCTTCACTTGCAAGCTTGACAAATTCTCCACCTAGTTCTTGAGAAAGAAGTTGATCCAAACACTGTTTTCCTACAGTCTTCGGTTTAACATCTTTAGAACGAACTAAACAACCGCGAGTCATATCAAACTTTTGATACTCAATTAATCGCTTTAATGCGGCACTGACAAACTTTGCCCCAGATTCTTGGACAACTGCTACTACTATCTTGACAGACTTTCCATTTTCTTTGCCTCGAATTCTAAAGTGGAGATAACCTTTGTCTACAGCTTTAGTTTGTACCTTTTCAATCTCCTCAACTTGCATTCGTTCCACAGTCTCCCCTTTGACTGCAAGGAAGGCCAAATATAGAGCCTCGGCTAAAATATTGCTATCGTCAAAATATTTGTCGATTGTTCCCTCAAGTGCATTCAGTTCGTTGTTGAAAGCAAGTTCAACTTGATGGAGTGGATCTGCTGCTGTTGGCGGTGGAGTAGGATCGTCAGGTACTTTCCAATTCTTAGCACACTCTTCTAAAACCTTTCTGACAATTAATTTTTCTTTCCCCAGTTCTCTTAATTCACCTTCATGAAAAGGATAAACGGGAGAAGGTGGAGTTAAACCTTTACTCTCATAAAATTCTTTGAGCCATTGAGAAACTAGAGTCACTACATCATCAGCATTCAGATACTGTAAATCAAAAATCTTTTCACCCATTCTAGCTGTGACTGACTCGGCCTGGGGTAATGCTCTAATTTGAAATTGCCAAGTTTCATCAAACATAGCTGTCATTAAGACACCTCGTTTAATTTTACCGTACAGGTCTTTTACTAATAGCGCGACGACCTGCGCCCTGCTGAAGCCAGCTTCATTTCGATCTACACTTTCTAACTCATCAAATCCAATTACTAGAGTTCTGTAATCACCGATTAAGTCTAAAATTTGACAAACACTCTGAAATGCTTCGGCTTCTTTGTCCTCTTCCGTAGAATTTGGTAAACCCATTGCATCAGCTTGTCCCTGTGCCAAGGCTTTTCCAGACAGCCAGTTGGTTGCAAAGCTCACTTTATCTGAAGAAAGTGTCCACAGAATAGCTTGGATTAAATAAGGATTTTCGATGTTTGACTTCAGTTGAAGCACTTTTTCAGTTAAGCGATCGACTAATTTAGGATTTTTAGCTAATGCCCCCGAAAATTGCTTGACTAAATTTTGAGGTATGTGAGTTTTTCCTAATGCCTCATTGATCAAAGCAGTTGCTAATTCTTGCCACTGCATTACGCCTTCGTTACCAATCTGTTTCAGGCTTAAAGACAAACTGTTTAGAAAGTTAGCGTGGACTCGGTTTAAGTTTCCATAGTCTACGTCGCTCATATAAACAAAGAAAGAACCACCTTCATCGAGAAGGCGGCTGCGAATCCGACTAATTAAGTGGCTTTTTCCTAGGCCTTTTTCAGCTTTGATCGTGATGCCACTAACTGTACGATACCCGGCGCGGATTTGCTCTATCGCCTGAAAGATAGCATCAGAGGCATGAGCATTGATAGAAGGAACGTCAGGAAAACTTGGGTTCCAAATATCATTGCTCCTGACTATTAACGATCTGTCAAAAGGGTTTTGACTTACAATAGCTTTATTGAGGTCGGGGATTGAGGAGTGAAAGTCATTCATTGTTTTGTGTGAGTGTGAAGATAAAGGAGCGAATGCACTACTAACTCAAATTAATTAGGTTAAACGCTTGACATAACAGCGCAAACCGTTCACTTTTGTGGTGATAGAATCTTCGATTTTGTCGGGGGCGCTGTCTTCTACACTGCCACCTATAAGCTGGAAAATGTCCTTAGCCTGCATTTCCAACAGCCACTCATTGAACTCCGATCGCCCTACCCTTTCGCCGATCACCCGACGCATCCGATAAATCGGCACTAAATCGTCTAAGTTATAATCCCGGTTCAAGCTGTCATACACATCGAGCGCCACAGCCTTAAAATCCTCATAGGATGCGATCGTCCCTACATCCGCCTTCCCCTTCTCAACCGCAACACTCGCCGCACCATCCTGATGTCGAATCCACTTCAACAAAGAATTTCCCAGCCGAGTACCAATTTGAGAACCATCAAACTCAAACAAAGAATCCTTACTTTTGAGCCCCTGCGCTAAAACTTCTTTCCCCTTAGCGCTCAATTCCACCAACGTCACCCGATTTACCAGCGAATACTCGATCGCCCCAGTCGCCTGCAACTCGCCGAGCACTTCCACATATCTCTGACTCGTTTCATTAGTGCGAACAATCCGCTTAGTCAAATCCCCCTTTTTCACCTTCATCTTCCCGCCGCCCAAATCCCACAAATTCAGCAGCACCCGAACTTTCGCCTTCGCATCCCACACCGCTTGCTCTTCCGGTGTCAAAGTGTTAGACACCGGAATTTCATCTTTCTCAGACATATTCATACCTTTAAATACTTGTTTTTACTCTTAAATTTTACCAGAAACCTTGCTGGGAAACATTTAAGCTGTCCCGCAAAAATCCGCGCGAGGCTACGCACAACTTATTCAAATTTCATTTAAAAATAATAGGGATTGACTAAAATTGAATCCTTTGATAAAATAGCGAATCGAACGAGCGATCCCACGTCCAATTCTCCGCCGCAAATAAGATAGAAACCATCTGAAGCACAGCCCGCTACGCTCTAGCAACCTCAACAAATGTAGCGATCCCAACCTTAGCTAACAACCAGCAAACCAGCTTAAATGCGACTTTAGTTCAATACCGGATTCTGCCTTTAGAAAGACGAATTCAACCTAAACATCTTGTTACATTGCAATAGCAATCAAAACATTGAACAACATTTTACCCATGAAAAATATTCCCGACCAAATTTCCGACATCAAAGAAAAGCTTCCAGATTTGACTCCCACCCCTCCTGGTTTAAAAGCTCAAGCATCTAGCCACGACCTCAAAGCCCGTTTAGATTGGGGCGAACCCGGACTCACAATCATCGACGCTCGTGATTTTGAAAGCTTCACCAAAAGCCACATTACCGGCGCGGTAATGATGCCAATGGACGAATTAGTCGCACGAGCACAATCGAGTTTAGAACCCATCCGCGACATCTACATCTACGGCGAAAACGACCAACAAACCGCCGAAGCTGCCAATCTTCTGCGCGCAGCAGGCTTTCAAAAAGTAGCCGAACTAAAAGGCGGAATTCCTGCTTGGAAAGCCATTGACGGCCCCATCGACGGCGCTGCCGAACACGATACTCCCGGCCCCGACGCCTACAACGTTTTTTCTCGCTTGCAACACCACGCCGAAGCTCAGAAAATCAACAAATAACCTCAGATTGGCGACAGGAGTCGCCCACAGAATCTGACACTTAATAAACCCGGTATCGCAAAAGTTACCGGGTTTATCGATGTGGACTTATACCAAATCCCTCTTAAATTTTCTTAGTCCGCGTGGGCGAAGCCAGCGCTTAGGCGGACGAAAGTTTGTCTAGTAGCCGTTTCAACCGCCGACTCTTAAATTTCTGCCATCCAAATATGCCTTAACTTCCCCAAACATTAGGCGGTTTGCATCAAAAGTAATCCGTTTAACTGCTTCCTCAAAAGGAAGCCAAGCAGAATTTTGAATTTCCTCCTCTTGCAAAACAACTTCCACCGAATTGACAAAACCTAAAAAATAAGTAACAGTCTTTTCAATCGGCTCCCCATCCTTAACAAAAGAATAGTGTTCCGTAAAACTCGGCTCATCCAGCATTTCAAAATCCGATATACCTGTTTCCTCCTCAAATTCCCGCCTTGCAGTTTCCGCAGGAGATTCCCCGGGGTTCGCGTGACCTTTCGGAAACGCCCAATGTCCCGCTTGATGTTGAATCAACAAAAACAAAGCATCAGCTTCCTTTCCAAAAATCGGCACAATCCCAAAACATTCATCTTTCATATTCCTGATATTTCCTATTAACTATTATGTTTTTCTTAGTCCGCGTAAGCGAACTTAATTTGGGGAGATGCGGTTTCAATCGCCGAGTCTCTGAAATTCCCACCCTAACCGAGTCTGCTGTTCGTAAACCCGCTTCAAAGTATTAACATCCCTCGCTGAAATAGGCGGAGGGTTTCTCACCTGAGAAAAATAAAGCACATCAGTTTCCATCAAACTGTGACCCCAAATTCCCAAAGCGTGACCCAACTCGTGCCGCGCCGTCGCCGGAATATACTTACCCACTTGATTCGGATTCAAATAAACCGAAAACCGATGAGATAACACGGTTTTATCCCCATCCCGACGGGCGTACAATTCATAGGTAGCTTCTCCAGAGCGCGATCGCAAAACCCCTTGACGCAAAGGCGGAGCCCGACGTAAAATCCTAATATCAGCCACCTCCGAACTATCCACCACTTCCAAAGGCAAATAAACCCCCCATTGCCGCACCACATCCAACACAGCCGCCACCCATTCTTCAGACTTATTAGCATCAACTGGACGCTCAACATAAACCTGAATCGGAAACTTAGACCACAACAAATGACCGAAATTCGGTGGCTTAACCTGGTCAAAATAATCACCACTATCCGTGGAATCTTGCCAATTTGCTAGCGTTGGCGGCAAAGGGTGAACCTGTGGATGCGGCAAACTATTCGGGAGAGGGGAAAGACTTGCAGCCGGAGTATTAACCTGACTAAAAATTATCAGGCTAAAACAACATAAAGCAAATCCCAAACCAGCCAGCAATCGAGATTTTACTCTAACTTTCCACAACCGCATTTTTGCAACCGCAGATAGACGAAAATAAACGCAGATGAACTTGATATTATCTGCGTCTATCTGCGTTCATCTGCGGTTAAAAATCCAAATCTTATAACTTAGGCGTCAACCAACCAGCACTCAAAATTACAGTCAAACCCATAAAAACAATAGACAGACCCCAAGTAATCCGGTTCAGACTCGTTTCTGCACTCTTGGCGCTGGTAAACAATTGAGCTTGTCCGCCAATCCCTCCAATACCATCGCCTTTAGGACTGTGCAGCAACACAAAAATCACAAGTCCTAAAGCAGACAAAGACCAGATAACTTGTAACACAGAAACAATATTCATAATCTGGAGTAATTGGTAATTAGTAATCGGTAATTTATTATCATATCAAATTCGGTCGATCGCACACAATCTCCTCCGGGACACAGTATCGTGCCCATTGTTGTCAACTTAACGTCAAACCCGCAGTCCGGCAGGGAATGAATTCCCTGCCTCAAAGCGAAAGTCCTCTTAAGAGGACTGAAAAGAAGAATTTTTGGTACTGCTGAATCCAAGTATGATTTTGCCTGATGGGGTAATTCTAAGTGCTTACGCTGTCAGCAGTGGGGCAACCACGGGGGGATTGCCCTACAAATTTCATCCCCCAATTCAGCAACGCCGAATTTTTAAACTCATTAGTCCTCTTGAGAGCGTTCCACGGGCGCCGCACGCCCGTTATGAATCAAAGAAACAGTTTCGCTCGCCCAAAAGTTGCCAGCGA
>NZ_JAUBUI010000214.1:0-1453 GCF_036705385.1 Microcoleus sp. B3-A4
ACTGGAGTTTAGACTAAGTAAAATCTCCAGGGGTAAAAAAAGGGAGTCTGAATTGAAAAGCAGACCCCACTTGGCAGAAACTAAGAGTAGTACCACCCACCCTTAGCTGCCAATATGCACCTTGCCAAATTAAAAGAATTTCGTCAAGCGGCTTATCAGTATTTATGTCGGGCTCACGATGCGACGTTTGAATTGACTGATGCCATTCTATTGACTCGCCATGTCCACTGTCTAGCAGACTTGTCCCTATGTCCTGTGTTTCGCCGACGCTGGTCAAGTATTTATGAAGCCTTACAAGATTGCCGTCCAGCTCGACGTAAATTGATGCAGATATATATTAAACATATCCCAAAAGATATTCGTCCCATACTCGCCATAGATCATACCAGTTGGCCGCGCCCAGATGCTGTGACTCTGCAAGAACGAACAATTGAACATCAAGCAACGGATATCCCTGGAAACCGACCCATTACTTTGGGCCAAGGTTACAGTACAATTGCTTGGGTTCCAGAGAGCGAAGGTAGTTGGGCTTTACCATTACGGCACGAACGAATTACCAGTTGGGAAAGTCCTATTGACAAAGCTGTCTGGCAACTACGACAAGTCAGCCAATATCTACCCTCACGACCAATTGTACTCATAGACAGTGAGTATGGTTGTGCCCCTTTTGTGCTGAAGACTGCGGGCATTCAAGCTGATAAATTAATGCGTTTGCGCTCAAATTTATGTTTGTGGGGTGCGCCGCCCCCTTATTCAGGTAAAGGTTGTCCGCGCAAACATGGCCAGAAGTTTAAGCTCAATGATGCTAGCACATGGGAAGAACCAACGGAAACTATAGAAATTGATGCGCCAAATTTAGGTAGGCTCCGAATTAGTTTGTGGCGCGATAAACATTTTCAAGCGGCGGCTAACATCCAAATGCAATTAATACGGGTTGAACGGCTTAAGAATCAGAGCGGACAGTTCACCAAACCTCTCTGGTTAGCTTGGGTGGGTGAAGAAATGTTGCCTTTGAATGAAGTTTGGCGACTGTACTTGCGGCGCTTTGCTATAGATCATTGGTATCGTTTTGCCAAGCAACGACTGCATTGGACATTGCCCAAATTAAGCAGTCCAAAACAGTGTGAACGGTGGAGCGATCTGATGCCGTTAATAACCTGGGAGTTGTGGTTAGCGCGTGCAGTGGTGGCTGACAACCCTTTACCGTGGCAGAAATCGATGGCCAAATTAACACCTGGACGAGTAGCCCAAAGTATGGGAGGAGTTTTAGCCGCAATTGGTACTCCGGCTGTTCCTCCCAAACCCCGAGGAAAGTCTCCTGGATGGCCTCAAGGAAAACCTCGGTCCACAAAACCTCGATGTCCAATTGTCAAAAAAGGGACTTCCAAGCGTAAAAAAGCCTTCAAGAACTCGGTCTAAATCCCAATTTTTCCTCTTCCATATTTTCTTTTAG
>NZ_JAUBUI010000215.1:0-1414 GCF_036705385.1 Microcoleus sp. B3-A4
CGTGAGGCTATGAATGCCCATTCTTGTGACTTGACTATTCCTGAGCTTATTCCCTTCTTTCAGACCTGAATCCTTACAGTAATCGCAATGGCTGTTTGCGAGGTATTGTCAAGTTTTGCCATGACCAAATTCAGACCAAATCTTCGTTTACCTTGCCCAAATTTGCCCTCAATTGCATTTCTAATCCTCTCATCAGATGCGGCTTGCTTCTTTTTTTCTTTACTCACATTTGCTGGGGGTCTTCCTAGAGGCTGCCCACTAATTCTAATGCCTCTTTCTTTGCACAAAGCTCGGTTCTCTCTTGTACGATAAATACGATCTGCATGAACTGATTCTGGATAGTATCCTGTGAAGCTATGATATGCTTCTACTTGTGCTTTTAAGTCCCCTGATTCGTTGAAATTATCCCAGCTCATCCGGTTTAAGAATACATACCCTTCAAAGCAACTGGCGGATAGTTTGGCTCCAAACTCTACAGTTTTTCCGGCTTTTCCTCTGACTATTGGACGGATGTGGGGTTGACTTAAACTTACTATTCTCTCCTCACTACTCTGTTTATTGTTGCCAAATAACCATTTCTGTTGGCGATAGACTTCTGTGAGGACTAGCAAAGTTTTATATTGCTTTTTATTCAAACCTTCTAGGGTCGCACCTGAATCGATTAGCTGTTCAACATGAGCCAAGTTTCTTTTGATATATTGGAGTTGTTTTTTAATTGCCTGTCTTTTTTTGTTGCGGGATGGTCTTCTTTGTTTGGCTATTAATAAGTAATCTTTTCGGGCGAGATTACGGTAGGTTCTGGGTTTTTTCAGGATTTGGTCTTTGAGCGGTTTATAGAGGATATCTATAATTTTTTCGGTGTGAACTCTGGCTCCGTTTAATAGTCCTAAGTCAGTCGGATAACTAATGTCGGCCGGGGCGCAGGTCGCATCTACGATCAACTTTCCGCGATTGGGTGACTCATTTTTGGCGTCCGAATCCTTTTTTTTTTCGGTCTTAACTGGGGTGGTGGAGCGCATTTTTTTGACCATTCGTTCGTTCACTTTATTAATTAGGTTGGGACTAATACGCCCGTCGAAAGTGAACTAATAGAGATGGGTCAAATGCGATTTCATTACTGTAAGCTAATTGACCGATAAAGTATTGCAAATAGGGGTTTTCCCGGATTTGTTCGACTGTTTCCCTATCGCTAATTCCCAGTTTTTCTTTGATAATTAATGCCCCCAATGCCATCCGAAAGGATTTGGCGGGTGCACCCACTTCTGTGGGGAAGTTTTTAGCATATTCTGCTTCAAATTCTGACCACGGGATAAGTTCGGCCATTTTTACCCAACGGTTAAGCTGTTGAGCATCTAAAACGCATAGTGCATAGTATAATATAATGATATTTAGAAAAAGTCAATGCCTACTAAAA
>NZ_JAUBUI010000216.1:0-1397 GCF_036705385.1 Microcoleus sp. B3-A4
AAGGTGGCGTCTTTGGCATTGCCGAGACATTCATAAGCTTGTTGACGAAATTCCCGTAATTGTTCTAACTTCATGGCCTGGCGGGGTGACAACCCCGCCCAAAAGCCGGACAGGGCCAAGATTTGACCGACTTATGTTAAAAAAAGATAGGTCAAGCTAAAGTTACACTCGACCTATGCCAAAAATATGTTACCTAGATTCTATCAGACTAACTTCCAAAGAGAACTAACCCGCTCTCAATTTTTAGTTCTAGAAATAGTGCTCAACCTCTTGACATCAGAAAAACAGGTGAAATTAGAACGACTTGCTCGCGTATTTCCGTACCCCATTACCACGCTCAAGTCGTCGCCGCAAGTTACAAAGATTTTTAGATTTACCCCAGCTTACCTTAACTTGTCTGTGGTTTCCGCTAATTACCTATTGGTTGACAAATTATTGTCAACCCGGACAGAAATTATCGATCGCGATCGATCGCAGCCAATGGGGATGTATCAATCTGTTTATGGTTAGTCTGATTTGGGAGCGAAGAGCAATCCCGTTATCTTGGTCCTTGTTACCAAAACGAGGTAGCAGTAATGTCGATGAGCAGATCGCCGCCATCTCAACTATTTTACCCTTATTTAAAGATTATCAGATCGTGGTGCTAGGGGATCGAGAATTCTGTTCAGTAGATTTGGCAAACTGGCTGAGAGAACAGGATGTGTATTTTTGTTTACGACTCAAACGAAATCATTGTATCGAAACCGAAAATATGATTTGGCTACGGTTAGATGAGTGCGGAACATCTCTATACTTTCAAGGTGTAAAAGTTAGAAAGACTAAGCCGCTGGCAGGATTTGATGTTGCCTGCAAATGGAAAAGGAATTATCAAGGATGGACAGTTGACGAGGCGTGGTTTATTCTAACTAACTTGGGTAGTTTACCGGAAGCTATCGCTGCTTATAAGCAATGGATGGGAATTGAGGAAATGTTCCGTGATTGCAAAACAGGAGGCTATAATTTAGAGGGGACAGGGTTAATAGAAGACCGATTAATTAAAATGATTCTCTTGATGACAATTGCCTATAGTCGTGACCTTATTGAAGGTACTCTAGTCAAAAAAAAGCATTTGCAAAAGTATGTTTCTCGCATCAAGGAACCCCAAAGAACTTATCGCAGACGCAGTACATTCGGGAGTGGCAATGATAGCCAACAGTGGGTTAATTATCTTGAAAAATATGCTGAACCTGTGGAAGAGTTAATGAAGTTAACTCGTAATAAGCGTCACTTTTATCAAAAAGGTCTCAGGGCTAGAACCTTGCTCAGGCAAGGTTTGTAGCTATAAGTAGTTAGACAAAATTAATTACACAAATACATAGTACAATGATATTTCAGGCAAAATTATGAGTTAATTACAG